>NZ_CBFHAZ010000134.1:0-14153 GCF_965653655.1 Pseudomonas onubensis
CCCAAACCCAGACGCTGAGTTCTTTCAGGAAAATTGCAGTCCCTTTACTGGGGCCGCTTCGCAGCCCAACGCAGGACAAGCCTGCTCGCCACAACAGCCGACCTGCCACAGACTTCGTGTTAACCGGTTGTGTAGATACCTATGGCTATCGCAGGCAAGCCAGCTCCCACATTTAAATCTTCAGGGTGGCAAATTCACTCGGCAGTACTCGATCAATGTGGGAGCCGGGCTTGCCCGCGAAGGCGGTGAATCAGTCGATGAATGTATGGGCTGGTACACCGCTATCGCAGGCAAGCCAGCTCCCACATTTTGATCTTCGGTGTGGAAAATTCACTCGGTCGTACTCGGGTCAATGTGGGAGCGGGCTTGCTCGCGAAGGCGGTGAATCAGTCGATGAATGTATGGGCTGACCCACCGCTATCGCAGGCAAGCCAGCTCCCACAATTAGATCTTCATTGATGCAGAGGCTGTGCCTGGCTTAGAACGGCACGTCGCCCAGGATTGTGGCGCGATGCATTACCCGCCGTTGCGGGCGGTAGTCATCCACGGCGTAGTGCTGGGTCACGCGGTTGTCCCAGAACGCTACGTCGTTCTCCTGCCAGCGCCAGCGAATGGTGAACTCCGGCCGTGTTGCGTGGGCAAACAGCAGCTTGAGTATGGCCTCGCTTTCCGTCGGCTCCAGCTCGTTGATTTTGGTGGTGAAGCCGTCACTGACAAACAACGACTTACGCCCGCTGACCGGATGCGTGCGCACCACTGGGTGTGACAGCGGTGGATTTTTCTTGCGGGTCTCTTCCCAGCGCGCCAGGTCTTCGGCGGTGTTGCCAAAGCGCTCCAGGGGGAAGGATTTGGTGAAATCATGAGTCGCCGTCAGGCCATCGAGCAGGCGCTTGAAAGGCTCCGACAAGGCTTCATACGCCGCAATGCCACTGGCCCACAACGTGTCGCCACCAAACGCCGGCAGCAGCTTGGCGCTGAGCACCGCGCCGAGCGCAGGCGTTGGCAGGAAGGTCACGTCGGTGTGCCATACGGCGTTGTCGCGCACGTCGGTTACGGCGGTGTCGAGGATCAGCACTTCGGGCTGCTCCGGCACGTTGGGGTAGATCGGGTGAATATGCAGGTCGCCAAAATTTGCCGCAAACCGCGCCTGTTGCTGCGGGGTGACGGCTTGGCCACGGAAGAACAGCACCGAGTGGCTGAGCAGCGCCTGCTCAATAGCGTCACGTTCCTGGAGGCTCAACGGTTGGGTGATATCGACGCCACTGATCAGGGCGCCCAGGGCGGTGCTGATTGGCGTAACGGTCAGGCTGCTCATGCGGTTCTCACTCAATGTGCCTGGCCATGCCAAGGCACTAATTTGCGCTGCAGGGTACGTAGGCCCATTTCCATGGCGAAGGCGATCAGGGCGATCACCAGAATCCCCAGCACCACCACGTCGGTGACCAGGAACTGCGCCGCCGACTGCACCATAAAACCCAGGCCGCTGGTGGCGGCGATCAGCTCGGCGGCAACCAGGGTCGACCAACCCACACCCAGGCCGATGCGCACGCCTGTAAGGATGTCGGGCAGGGCGCTTGGCAGGATCACATGGCGAATCAACTGGGCGCGGGTGGCGCCCAACGACTGCGCGGCACGCAGCTTGGCCGGGTCGACCGTGCGCACGCCGGTCGCGGTGGCGATGGCGATTGGCGCAAAGATCGCCAGGTAAATCAGCAACACCTTGGACAGCTCACCGATGCCGCACCAGATCACGATCAGCGGCAGATAGGCCAGAGGCGGAATCGGCCGGTAGAACTCGATCAGCGGGTCGAGGATGCCACGGGCAATGCGGTTGGAACCAATCGCAATCCCTACAGGCACGGCGGTCAGCACCGCAAAGCCCAGGCCCAGGCCGATGCGCGTGA
The DNA here is from genome assembly GCF_965653655.1 of Pseudomonas onubensis. NCBI lineage: Bacteria > Pseudomonadati > Pseudomonadota > Gammaproteobacteria > Pseudomonadales > Pseudomonadaceae > Pseudomonas > Pseudomonas onubensis. The sequence continues at coordinate 1,905 of NZ_CBFHAZ010000134.1, forward strand.
GGCTAGCGCCCAAGTGCTGCCACAAAGTGGAATCCATATAGCCCGTGGTCGCCAGCAGCCAGCCTTTTTGCAGCACGGCGGATGGCGGTGGCAGGAACAAGGGTTCAATCAAGCCAATGGCGGTGACGGCCCACCAGAGCGCCAGCAAGGCGACCAGGGTGAGTACGCTGATCCAGCGCGTGCTCAGGCTGCGACGTACCACAATCACCTTGTGCGCTACCGGCTTGGCGGCCGTGGCGGGAAGTTCGTAGCTGCTCATGCGGACACCTGCCGTTGCGAGAACACTTTGCCCAGCACGTGTTCACGGGTTTCGATAAAGCGCGGGTCGGACTTGATCGCCCGCGCCGATTCACCGGCGGCGTAGCGTTGACCGAAGTCCAGGTGCAGGCGCTCGACGATCTGGCCTGGGTTGGGCGCCAGCAGGATCAGGTCGGTGGCGAGGAATACCGCCTCTTCAATGTCATGGGTAATCAGGAACACCGGCTTGGCCGTGCGCCGCCAGACTTGCAGGAGCAATTCCTGCATCTGTTCGCGGGTGAAGGCATCGAGGGCGCCGAAAGGCTCGTCCATCAGCAGCACGCGTGGGTCGGCCGCCAGCGCGCGGGCCAGGCCGACACGCTGTTTCTGGCCACCGGAGAGCTGCCAGATACGGCGGCTGTCGAAAGCGGCCAAATCGACCAGCGCGAGCATTTCCCGGGCGCGTACTTCGCGTTGTGCTTTGGGCACGCCGGCCAGTTCCAGGCCGAAGCCGACATTGGCCAGCACGTCCTGCCAGGGCAGCAGGGCATCGTCCTGGAACACCACGCCGCGTTCGGCGCTCGGGCCTTTGACCGGCACGCCATCGAGGGTGATGCGCCCGGCCGAAGGTTCGACGAAACCGGCAATCAGGTTCAACAGCGAAGTCTTGCCACTGCCGGACGGGCCGAGGGCCACCAGCAATTGCTGGGGCCCCAGGTCGAGTGAAATATCGGACAGTACCGGTTCTGTGGCGCCTGGGTACTGTGCGCTGATGCGCTCCAGTTGTAGCAAGGCCATCGCGATGAACTCCTTGAATCAGTTGGTGATGAACTTGGCGCTGACGTAAGGGGCGTAATCCGGCAGCACGGCGTCTACCTTGCCTTGTTCCTTGAGGAACGCGGCGGTGTCGGTGACAGCCTTGGTGGTCGGTGCGCCCAGCAGGGTCACTTGGTCAGCGGCCAGTGGGTAGACGTTGCCTTGCAGCAGCAGTGGGATATCACTGGCCTTGGCGCCGGAGAGCTTCACCAGTTTGTCGACGTTGCCTTTGTCGGCCAGCCAGGCCTGTGGGTCTTTGCGGTAGGCGGCGTAGGCGTCGAGGGTGACTTTGGCGAAGGCGGTGACGATTTCCGGGTGTTTCTCGGCGAAGTCTTTGCGCACGATCCAGGCATCGAAGGTGGGCGCGCCAAACTTGGCCAACTCGCCGGAGGTGATCAGCACTTTGCCGTTTTCCTTGGCAACGCCCAGGGCCGGGTCCCACACGTAAGTCGCGTCGATATCGCCGCGCTTCCACGCCGCTATGATTGCCGGCGGTGCGAGGTTGAGGATGGTCACTTTGGAAGGGTCGATGTTCCAGTGCTTCAGCGCGGCCAACAGGCTGTAGTGGCCGGTGGAAACGAAAGGCACGGCGATCTTTTTGCCGACCAGGTCCTGCGGGCTGTTGATCCCCGAACCATTGCGCGCTACCAGCGCTTCGGCGCCGCCGATCTGGGTGGCGACCAGGAAGGTTTCAACCGGCACTTTGCGCGTTACCGCAGCGGTCAGCGGGCTGGAACCGAGGTAGCCGATCTGGACGTCGCCAGAAGCGATGGCGGCAATGATATCGGCGCCATTGTCGAATTTGCGCCAGTCGATCTTGGCGTTGGTAGCTTTTTCATACGCGCCGTCGGCCTGGGCGACTTTTGCTGGGTCTACGGTGGTCTGGTAGGCGATGGTCACATCTGCCGCCTGGGCAAACAGGCTGGCACCGGCCAGGGACAATGCGGCCAAAAGGCGCAATGGGGTAAGCAGTTTCAAGGGGAAGCTCCTCAATCAGGCGGCCGAGGGTCGGCGTGTGAGGAGACTAAATGATCTAAGAACTCGAAAATAAATAACATTTTCGAATTAGCTTATGAGGAGAAGAGTGAGCGCAGGTCTTCAACCCAATGAAGACAAATGTGGGAGCTGGCTTGCCTGCGATAGCATCACCTGGGTATCACTGATACACCGAGGTGTTTGCATCGCAGGCAAGCCAGCTCCCACACAATCCAGCGTGATGCCTTAGTTACTGATCGCCAGAATGCTCGCCTGGTACGACCCGACAAACACGTCAAAGTCGCCCACTTCGTTCTGCTCCAGCTCCGCCTGTTGTGCCAGCGACTTACGCGCCAGCTCTTCAAAGCGTGCCTGCTCCTCGGCCGGTAAAGGCTCCTTACGGAAGTGCGCGGCATGCACCTCGCTCTGATGCAGGGAGAACTGCGCAAAACTCTCTTTGCGCTCGGCCATCGCCGCCAGCACCTGGGCAGAGGGCGTCAGGGACGCGTCCTTGACCTTCGCCAGCTGAGCGTCCAGCGCCTGGCTGTGTTCGGTGATGCCATGGCTCTCATCCAGCAAGGCCGCCAGCGGGGCAATCTGCTCCAGCAGCTCGGAGGCCCATTCCTTCATGTCCACCGCCTGGCCCTCACGCTGCAATTGCAGGCCTGGGCGACGGCCTTCCTTGACCACGCTGAGGAAGTTGGAGGTGGCATTGCCGCACTCGTTGTTGGCGAACAGCGGGCTGTCGTTCAACGCGCAGTACAGCAGGAACGCATCGAGGAAGCGTGATTCCGGCAGGTCGATGCCCATCGGCAGGAATGGGTTGATATCCAGGCAGCGCACTTCGATGTACTGGATACCACGGGCCATCAGCGCCTGGATCGGCCGTTCGCCGGTGTAGGTCACGCGTTTGGGGCGGATGTTGGAGTAGTACTCGTTTTCGATCTGCAGGATGTTGGTGTTGAGCTGTACCCATTCACCATCCTTATGGGTGCCGACTTCGACGTAAGGCGCGTACGGCGTTGCCACCGCTTCACGCAGGCTGTCGGTGTAGCTGCTCAAATCGTTGTAGCACGGCGTCAGGCCGGCTTGGGCGTTGCTCTGGTAACCCAGGTCGCTCATGCGCAGGCTGGTGGCGTACGGCAGGTACAGCGTGTCGGCGTCCAATACTTCCAACTGGTGCGAACGACCGCGCAGGAAACCCGCGTCCAGGGCCGGTGAGGCACCGAACAGGTACATCAGCAGCCAGCTGTAGCGGCGGAAGTTACGGATCAGCGCGATGTAGGCGGTGGACTGATAGTCGCGGTCGGTGCCGACGAAGCCTTCAGTCTCCTTGAGCAACGGCCACAACTGTTCCGGCAGGGAAAAGTTGTAGTGGATGCCGGCGATGCACTGCATGGTCTTGCCGTAGCGCAGGGCCAGGCCCTTGCGGTACACGTACTTGAGCTGGCCGATATTGGAGGTGCCGTAGTAGGCGATCGGAATATCTTCTTCGGCCGGCAACGGGCACGGCATCGAAGGGCTCCACAGGTACTCGCTGCCGAGCTTGCTGTAGGCAAACCGATGGATCTTGTCCAGGCTGCTTAGGGTATCGGCCGGGTTGGGCAGGGCGGGAGTGATGAACTCCAGCAGCGATTCCGAGTAGTCGGTGGTGATCAATTCATTGGTCAACGCGGCGCCCAGGGCTTCGGGATGCGGCGTTTGCGCCAGGCGACCCTCACCGGTGACGCGTAGGCATTCACGCTCGATGCCGTGCAAGCATTGCTCTAGCAGGGAGAGGTGTTCGCGCTTGCCGAGCAGGGCCAGGCGGCGGTTGAGAAGTTCGCTCAAGTTGGATTCCTTCACGCGTCAGTCGCCCCAATATGGGGGTGGGCAGGACGGTCTACAAGGGTGAAGTTGAAACTGGCGTTATCGCCTGGTTTAGAGTCGATTTGGCTCACATTGAAAAAGCCTACTTCACTCCATGAATTGGGCTATAGCGCAGCAAGAAAATTCCGACGCTGTTGTCGCAGCGCCGAAATTAACTCAAATCGAGGGCGGGGAGCTAGAGGACAGCGAAGGTGCCTTGTGCTTTTGCGACAAGTCTTTCGCCTTGATACACATCGGCTTCCACCACCAATGTGCGTCTGCCGGCGTGAATCACCCGGCTGGTGCACAGCACATCACCGTCTTCGACGGCGCGGATATAGTTGATCTTGCACTCGATGGTCGCGCTCTGCTGGTCAAAACCATGGGCGCTGGAACAGGCCAGCCCCATGGTGATGTCGACCAAACTGAAAATCGCCCCGCCATGGAGCTTGCCCGCGCGGTTGCGCAGCTGCGGCTCCAGGGTCAGGGCCACCTCGGCAACGCCCTCGTCCAGGCGTTGCAGGCGGCAGCCGATCAGCTCGCTGAAGGCGCTCTGGGTCAAACCGGCCGGGATCTCCATCAGCGTTTCTTCAACTGCTTGGCGTTGGCGAACAACGACGCCATGGCGTTGTTGCTCGGCGCGGCAGTGGCAGTAGGCTCTTTACGCGGGGAATTGCCCTGGGACTGGCGCGGTGCCGAGCCTGGGCGTGCACCACGGGCGCCGTCGATTTTCTCGCCGGGGGTGTCGCTCATGCGCATCGACAGGCCCACGCGTTTGCGCGGGATATCGACTTCCATGACCTTGACCTTGACCACGTCACCGGCTTTTACCGCTTCGCGTGGATCCTTGATGAACTTCTCCGAAAGTGCAGAGATATGCACCAAACCGTCCTGATGCACGCCGATGTCCACAAAGGCGCCGAAGTTGGTCACGTTGGTGACTACGCCTTCGAGGATCATGCCCGGCTGCAGGTCCTTGAGGTCTTCAACGCCGTCCTGGAACTCGGCGGTCTTGAACTCGGGACGCGGGTCGCGGCCAGGTTTTTCCAGCTCTTGCAGGATGTCGGTGATGGTCGGCACACCGAAGGTTTCGTCGGTGTACTTCTTCGGGTCCAGGCGCTTGAGGAACGCGGCGTCACCGATCAGCGAACGGATATCGCGGTCGGTCTCGGCGGCAATGCGTTGCACCAGCGGGTAGGCTTCCGGGTGGACCGCAGACGAATCCAGCGGGTTATCGCCGTTCATGACGCGCAGGAAGCCGGCAGCCTGTTCAAAGGTTTTTTCGCCCAGGCGTGCGACTTTTTTCAGCGCTGCGCGGGTTTTGAACGCGCCGTTCTCGTCACGGTGGGTGACGATGTTCTGCGCCAGGGTGGTGTTCAGGCCGGAGATACGTGCCAGCAGCGCGACCGAGGCGGTGTTTACATCCACGCCCACCTTGTTCACGCAGTCTTCCACCACCGCATCCAGGCCGCGCGCCAGTTTCAGCTGCGACACGTCGTGCTGGTACTGGCCAACGCCGATGGATTTAGGGTCGATCTTCACCAGCTCTGCCAGCGGGTCTTGCAGGCGACGGGCAATGGAGACGGCGCCACGGATCGACACATCGAGGTCCGGGAACTCCTTGGAAGCCAGTTCCGACGCGGAATAAACCGAAGCGCCGGCCTCGGAGACCATGACCTTGGTCATCTTCATGGCGGGGTATTTTTTGATCAGTTCGGCGGCCAGCTTGTCGGTTTCACGGCTGGCGGTGCCGTTGCCGATGGCGATCAGGTCCACGGCGTGCTTGGCGCACAGGGCGGCCAGGATGGCGAGGGTCTGGTCCCACTTGTTGTGCGGCACGTGCGGGTACACGGTGGCGTGGTCCAGCAGCTTGCCGGTGGAGTCGACCACCGCAACCTTACAGCCGGTACGCAAGCCTGGGTCGAGGCCCAAGGTGGCACGCGGGCCGGCCGGTGCGGCCAGCAGTAGGTCGTGCAAGTTGTGGGCGAACACGTTGATCGCCTCGGTTTCGGCGCCGTCGCGCAGCTCGCCGAGCAGGTCGGTTTCCAGGTGGGTGTAGAGCTTGACCTTCCAGGTCCAGCGCACGACTTCACCGAGCCACTTGTCCGCCGGACGGTTCTGGTTCTGGATGCCGAATTGTTGACCGATCATGCCTTCGCACGGGTGCATGGTGCCGGGCAGTTCGTCGCCGACTTTGAGCGCGGAGCTCAGAATGCCCTCGTTGCGACCCCGGAAAATCGCGAGTGCGCGGTGCGACGGCATGCTCTTGAGCGGTTCGTCGTGCTCGAAATAATCGCGGAACTTGGCGCCTTCTTCCTCTTTGCCGGCGATAACGCGAGCGCTGAGAATGGCTTCCTGCTTGAGGTAGGTACGCAGCTTTTCCAGCAGGCCGGCGTCTTCGGCAAAACGCTCCATGAGGATGTACTTGGCACCTTCGAGGGCGGCCTTGACGTCGGCGACGCCTTTTTCGGCATCGATAAAGCGTGCAGCTTCGGTTTCCGGGGCCAGCGAAGGGTCGTTGAACAGACCGTCGGCCAGCTCGCCCAAACCGGCTTCCAGGGCGATCTGGCCCTTGGTGCGGCGCTTCTGTTTGTATGGCAGGTAAAGGTCTTCGAGGCGGGTCTTGGTGTCGGCAAGCTTGATGTCGCGTTCCAGTTGCGGGGTCAACTTGCCCTGTTCCTCGATACTGGCGAGGATGCTGATGCGCCGTTCGTCGAGTTCTCGCAGGTAGCGCAGGCGCTCTTCCAGGTGACGCAATTGAATGTCGTCGAGGCTGCCGGTCACTTCTTTACGGTAACGGGCGATGAAAGGCACCGTGGAGCCTTCATCCAGTAGCGCGACGGCCGCTTCGACCTGTTGTGGGCGTACACCGAGTTCCTCGGCAATGCGGCTGTTGATGCTGTCCATAAAACCACCTGAAATTCTTGAAAGCAGCTCGCAGGCCCGGAAAACAAGGCGTTGCGAGGCTGGTTGAGCGGCGCCAGCGGCACCGCTGCCTGGGTCAAAAGGCTGCCTGTTGACCCTCGAAATCGGGAAATTGCTGCCCCGCGCTGAAAAAACGGCTGAGGCTGCAAACAGTAAAGTCTGACAGTGCCCTGCGTGAAGGCGCCGCATTATAACCAGCGTTCTGCCCTTGGGGGGTACTGCGCCGGTGGTTGTAGGACGCGGGTTCGCTGGCGGTGGAGGAAAAATCTGCTAACAATGCACACGGTGCGTATAACGGCAGCTACGCCATAATGCGCGCCGAGATAAGAGGAGCATCTAATGAGCAGCACTGCACAAACTGCTGAAGGCGAAAAAATTCTCATCGTTGACGACGATCCGGGGCTGAGCAGCCTGTTGGAGCGTTTTTTCAACTCCAAGGGCTACCGTGCCCGCGCGGTGCCGAACACCGAGCAGATGGACCGCCTGTTGGGGCGTGAAGTATTCAACCTGGTCGTACTCGACCTGATGCTGCCCGGCGAAGACGGCCTTACCGCCTGCAAACGCCTGCGCGGTGTGAACAACCAGATCCCCATCATCATGCTGACTGCCAAAGGTGATGAGCTGAGCCGCATCAAGGGCCTGGAGCTGGGCGCTGATGATTACCTGGCCAAGCCGTTCAACCCTGACGAGTTGATGGCCCGGGTCAAAGCCGTATTGCGTCGCCAGGCACTGCCGGTACCGGGCGCGCCGGGCAGCGAAGACGAGAGCGTCACCTTTGGCGAATACGAGCTGTCACTGGCGACCCGCGAGCTTAAGCGTGGCGAAGAAGTGCACATGCTGACCACCGGCGAGTTCGCCGTGCTCAAGGCGCTGGTGATGAACGCTCGCCAGCCGCTGACCCGCGACAAGCTGATGAACCTGGCCCGAGGCCGCGAGTGGGACGCCCTGGAGCGCTCCATCGACGTGCAGATCTCCCGTCTGCGCCGGATGATCGAGCCGGACCCGGCCAAGCCGCGGTACATCCAGACGGTGTGGGGCGTGGGTTATGTGTTTGTGCCGGATGGCACTGCAACCAAGTGACCGATGACTTGCAGGGGCGGGCATCCCGGCGTTTGACTCCATGAGGGTCGACGGGATGCCCGGCGTCTGCAATTCTGCGAGCGCCGCTCGTTCCTGCAAGGTGTTTAGCTGTCTCCTATGAAAACCCCGTTGTGGTTCCCGCAAAGTTTTTTCTCCCGCACCCTTTGGCTGGTGCTGATCGTCGTTCTGTTTTCCAAGGCGCTCACGCTGGTTTATCTGTTGATGAACGAAGACGTGCTGGTAGACCGGCAGTACAGCCACGGCGTGGCGTTGACGTTGCGTGCCTATTGGGCCGTTGACCCTGAAAACCGCGAAAAGGTAGCCAAGGCTTCGACGCTGATTCGCGTCGACGGCGCGGGTGTGCCCGAAGGTGAGCAGCATTGGCCTTACAGCGAGATTTATCAGCGTCAGATGCAGGCTGAGCTGGGAGAAGACACCGAGGTGCGCCTGCGCATGCATGTTTCACCTGCACTCTGGGTCCGGGCCCCGAGTCTGGGAGATGCCTGGATCAAGGTGCCCCTTTACCCTCATCCGCTGCGCGGGCAAAAAATCTGGAACGTGCTGGGCTGGTTCCTGGCCATTGGTTTACTTTCAACCGCTTCTGCGTGGATTTTCGTCCGACAACTCAACCAACCGCTTAAACGCCTGGTGTTTGCCGCCCGCCAACTCGGGCAGGGGCGCAGTGTGCGCCTGCCGATCAGTGATACGCCCAGTGAGATGACCGAGGTGTACGGTGCCTTCAACCAGATGGCGGAGGATGTCGAACAGGCCGGGCGCGAACGCGAGCTGATGCTGGCGGGCGTATCCCATGACCTGCGCACGCCACTGACGCGTTTGCGGCTGTCCCTGGAGTTGATGGGCAACCATAACGACCTGACCGATGACATGGTGCGCGACATCGAGGACATGGACGCGATTCTCGACCAGTTCCTGGCGTTTATCCGCGATGGCCGTGATGAGGTGGTAGAGGAAGTCGACCTCACGGACCTGGTGCGCGAGGTGGTAGCGCCCTACAACCAGAATGGCGAACAGGTGCGCATGCGCCTGGAGCCGATCCAGCCGTTTGCATTGCGTCGTGTGTCGATGAAGCGCCTGTTGAACAACCTGATCGGCAACGCCTTGCATCACGCGGGTTCGGATGTGGAAGTGGCCGCCTATGTGTCCGGCGACAGCGCGGCACCCTATGTGGTGTTGAGTGTGATGGACCGTGGTACGGGCATTGATCCTGCGGAATTGGAAGGTATTTTCAACCCATTCACCCGTGGCGACCGTGCGCGGGGCGGCAAGGGTACGGGGTTGGGGCTGGCGATTGTGCGGCGAATTGCTTCGATGCATGGCGGCAATGTTGAACTGCGCAACCGCGAAGAAGGCGGCCTGGAAGCCCGGGTGCGCTTGCCGCTGGGCTTGATGTTGCCTAGAGACGCGGTATAGCTGCAAGCTACAAGCTACAAGCTACAAGCTACAAGCTACAAGCTGCAAGCTGCAAGCTGCAAGCTGCAAGAGAAGGCAGATGGCCTTTGCCCTTTCTTGCAGCTTATAGCTTGAGGCTTTGAGCTGCTTCTCTACCCCTTGCCCTTGGTCCTGGTCATATTCGGCCCACCATTCTTCTCCAGATGCTGAATGATGATCCCCGCCACATCCTTGCCGGTGGTGGTCTCTATCCCTTCCAGGCCCGGTGATGAATTCACCTCCATCACTAACGGACCATGGTTGGAACGCAAGATATCCACACCCGCCACTGCCAGGCCCATCACTTTGGCGGCCCGCAGTGCGGTCATGCGTTCTTCTGGAGTGATCTTGATCAGGCTGGCGCTGCCGCCACGGTGCAGGTTGGAGCGGAATTCCCCAGGTTTGGCCTGGCGCTTCATGGCGGCAATCACTTTGTCGCCGACCACGAAGCAGCGGATATCCGCACCGCCGGCTTCCTTGATGTATTCCTGCACCATGATGTTCTGCTTGAGGCCCATGAACGCCTCGATCACTGACTCTGCTGCTGTCGCCGTCTCACACAGCACCACGCCGATACCTTGGGTGCCTTCGAGCACCTTGATCACCAGCGGTGCGCCGTTGACCATCTCGATCAGGTCGGGGATGTCATCGGGGGAGTGGGCAAAGCCGGTCACCGGCAGGCCGATACCCCTACGTGACAGCAGTTGCAGGGAGCGCAGCTTGTCCCGCGAACGGGCGATGGCCACCGATTCGTTGAGCGGGAACACACCCATCATTTCAAACTGGCGCAACACCGCACAGCCGTAGAACGTCACCGAAGCGCCGATCCGCGGGATCACCGCATCAAAACCTTCCAGCGGTTTGCCCCGGTAGTGGATCTGCGGCTTGTGGCTGGCAATGTTCATATAGGCACGCAACGTGTCGATCACCACCATTTCGTGGCCACGTTCGGTGCCGGCCTCGACCAGGCGGCGGGTGGAATACAGACGCGGGTTTCGCGACAGCACAGCAATCTTCATGCAGCACCTGGGGCAGAAATAGTAGAGACCGGGAACACCGGCTTGTCTTGAACGTACTTGACGCCGGGACTGACCACCAACTGGCCGTCAATCAGCGCCTTGGAACCCAGCAACAGGCGATAACGCATGGCTTTGCGACAGGCCAGGGTGAATTCCACCCGCCATACTCGGTCACCCAGTGCCAGGGTGGTGCTGATTACATACCGCACCTGCGCATGGCCGTTGGAGCTCTTGATAGTTTTCATCGTCACCAGGGGCGCTTCGCAGCGACGATGACGCAGTTGCACCACGCTGCCCAGGTGCGCAGTGAAGCGCACCCACTTCTCGCCGTCGCGCTCAAAGGGCTCGATATCGGTGGCGTGCAGGCTCGAGGTGCTGGCGCCGGTGTCGATCTTCGCGCGCAGGCCAGCCACTCCCAGGTCGGGAAGAGCCACCCACTCGCGCAGACCCACAACGGTCAAATGGTCAAATGTCTTCAATATGGGTAACCGGTCAGTTCGCCCAGGCCTGAGGGGAAACCTCGGCCAGGGCTTTGAATGCGGGCCTGGCGAACCACTAACCTTGCATCAGAAATATTCCGCAGTCGGACAGAAAGTCGCGCTCGCCGGCACTTTCGATACCTTCGGCAATGACAGTAACGCCCAACTGCTCACAGATTGTGACAATCCCCTGGACGATTACCTGACGGACACGATCCTGGTCGACATTGCGAATCAGCGCCATGTCGAGTTTGATCAGGTCAGGTTGGAAATCAGCCAGCAGGTTCAGCCCCGAATAGCCCGCCCCGAAATCGTCGATGGCGGTCTTGAAGCCGAATTGGCGGTATTCACGCAGAATATTGGTCAAATGGCGATAGTTATCTACATGCTCGTTTTCCAGCGTTTCGAAAATCAGCCGATCCAGCGGGAAATTATGCGCGCGGGCCGCCTCCAGAGTGCTGCGAATGCACAACTCCGGCCGGTACACGGCATTGGGCATGAAGTTGATTGAAAGATAACTTTGCATGCCCAACGCGGCGGCCCCCGCAATCGCCTGAGTACGGCAGCGTTGGTCAAAGCGATAACGGTTGCTGTCGTTGAGCTGGTCCAGCACCGACAGCGCCCCTTCACCGTGAGTACCGCGCACCAATGCTTCGTGGGCAAAAAACGACCGGTCGCGAAGGTCTACGATAGGCTGGTAGGCGAAGGAAAAATCGAAACCCAAGGCTTCGCTTTGCTGGCAACCTACGCAACGCTGGTTGGGCGAGGTGAGTGAAATGGGAAAGTCGGTCACAGCGTATCCTCGCAAAAACAGGGGGTGCCTGGCGTATCTTAGGTGAGGCTTGGGTTTTACGCGTTGACGGGATTCAACGGTAAAGTTGCGACATTTTTCAGAGCGAGGAATTCAAGTGGCTCAAAAGCAGGAAGAGGAAGAAAAGGTCCGTTTGGACAAGTGGCTGTGGGCGGCGCGTTTTTACAAAACTCGCGCGCTGGCCAAGGCGGCCATCGAGAGCGGCAAAGTGCACCATCGCGGCGAGCGCTGCAAGCCGGGCAAGGAACCGCGCGTCGGAGACGAGTTGCAGATTCGTACAGGTTTTGACGAAAAGACGGTTGTCGTTCAGGCGCTTTGCGTCGTGCGCCGTGGTGCCCCAGAAGCGCAGGCGCTTTACGCCGAGACCGAAGCCAGCATCGCCAAGCGCGAAAATGCGGCGGCAATGCGTAAAGCCGGGGCTACGGGCATGACCACCGATGGCAAGCCGAGCAAGAAGCAGCGTCGTGATTTGTTCAAGTTTCGCGGTAGCGGCAATGATGATTAACGATGAAAATCTTCGTTCAAAAGGAGATCAAAATGTGGGAGCGGGCTTGCTCGCGAAAGCGGAGTGTCAGCTGACTAATTCATTGACTGACCCACCGCTTTCGCG
>NZ_CBFHAZ010000135.1:0-14051 GCF_965653655.1 Pseudomonas onubensis
GGGTCAGTGACAGATGAATCAACTGACCCACCGCATTCGCGAGCAAGCCCGCTCCCACATTTAGACCCAGTTGCCATCAGGTAGATGGGCTTTTGCTTTGCACTTGATATGGCTTTTGATTCAACCACTCAGGTCGGCTTTCAGGCCGCCGTGCTGTAGATCTTGATCTGAGATCGCCCCGTTAACCACGATGGCCGAACGCAGGCTTTTTGGTTACTTTTGTCTGGGCCGGCATTCCGGTCTTTACAAAAGTGACCCGCCGTCAGGGCGGAACCCTAAGTAGCCATCACCGCAGCAACGGATATGTACACCGACAAACCGCCATCGCAGGCAAGCCAGCTCCCACATTGTTGCCTGCCTTTATTCAGCTATAAATCAGCCAGCCAACCCAACGAACATATCCTGCACGTCATCATGGTTGTCCAACCCTTCCAGGAAGGCTTCGACTTCAGCCATCTGCTCCTCGGTCAAACCGCTTACCGGGTTCTTCGAGATGTAGCCCAGCTTGGCCGACAACACCGTGAAACCCTGCTCCGGCAGGGCTTTTTGCACCGAGTCGAGGTCGGTGGTTTCGGTGATGAACAAGGTGCTGCCTTCTTCTTCACCGTCTTCAAAATCCTGCGCACCCGCTTCGATAGCGGCCATTTCAGGGTCAGCATCCGGGCTGTCCGGCGAGGCTTCGATCAGGCCGACGTGGTTGAAGTCCCACGCCACGGAACCGGAAGCGCCAAGCTGGCCCTTACGGAACGCCACGCGGATTTCCGCCACGGTACGGTTGATGTTGTCGGTCACGCATTCAACGATCAACGGCACCTGGTGCGGGGCAAAACCTTCGTAGGTCACGCGGTGGTACTGCACGGTTTCGCCGAGCAGACCGGCGCCCTTCTTGATCGCGCGTTCCAGGGTTTCCTTGGGCATCGAGGCCTTTTTGGCCTGCTCTACCACCAAACGCAGGTGGGCGTTGGTCGCGGTGTCGGCGCCGTTGCGGGCGGCGATGGTGATTTCTTTCACCAACTTGCCGAAAATCTTGCCCTTGGCATTGGATGCCGCTTCTTTATGTTTGACTTTCCACTGTGCGCCCATGACTCACTCTCTTTTCGTCCATCGCGCCGAAACGTCTACTGGCCGGCGCTTTGGGGGCAGAGTTTATAGCGCAAAAACACTCTAATCCACCAAAAACCGGCCAGCTGCCTCAGGTGCGCAAGGGTTTGATCGTGACGTTACGCTCCGGCACAAAGTCGCCGACCTGGGCCAGCACGGTGGGCCGGGCATTCCAGTAAGGCATCAGCACCAGCGAAGAAAACAACGCCGCGCCGGCAAATACGATAAACACCGTGACCGTATCGAAGTAGCCCGGCAGCAGGCCGCCAAGGATCGCCCCCACCGAACCGCAGCCATTCACAAAGCCTGCCGCCGTGGCGCCGGCCTTGGCGGTGCCGAAGTCGATGGCCGCCGTGCTGCTGATCATCGAGTCCGGCCCGTACAGGGTCAGGCCCATCACAAACAGCAAGGCCATCACCAGCATCACGCTGCCGGTGTGCAGCGCGCCCATGAACAACGCCAGGGCCACGGTCAGCGCCAGCAGGCTGAGTACACAGGCCGGCATGCGCCGGGCGCCGAAAAGTTTGTCGGACGCCAGCCCGATCATGATCGGCCCCAGCAACCCGGCCAACTCGAACGCCGTGGGCACGATGGCCGCGCCGACCTTGCCCACTGAGGGCATTTGCTCATAAACAATTACCGGGCCCCACAACAGGATCGCGTAACGCGCAGGCTTCAATAGAAAGTACGCTAGGCCCAAGGTCAGCACCGTGCGGTTACGCAGGATCGCACGCAGCGGTTCCAGCACACTGACGCGCTGCGCCTCGCCCGCCACGACGGGCTCCGGCTCGACGGCCGGCAAGCCGACATCCTGCGGTGTATTGCGCTGGAAGATAAAGAACAGCACAGCCACCACCGCCACCACTGCCGCACTGGAAATAAACGCCGCGTGCCAAGTGCCGATCAGCGTGTAGGCCCACCAGCCGGCAAAGGGCGATGCCACCAAGCCTCCAAAGGCGTAGCACGAACTCCACAACCCCAACACCCGCCCGCGTTGCTGTGCCGGGAAGAAACTGCCGAGGTTCTTGCACAGCCCCGACCAGCCGGTGGACTGCGCCAGCCCCTGGATCAACATGCAACTGATAAAAATCGGCAAGGTGGCAAAGGTGCCCATTACCAAGGCCGCTGCGGCGGATATCAACAACCCGCCCAGCACCACCACCCGTGGCCCGAAGCGGTCGGCCAGCATGCCCCAGGTAAACTGCCCCACAGCGTAGGCCGCCAGGTACAGGCCATCGAGGTTGGCCATCATCATTTTGTCGAGGGGGAAACTGGGGTCATCAACGATGCCCAGCTTGGCCACCGAAAACGCTTTGCGCGTGAAATAGAACGCGGCGTATGCCAGCCAGGTGATGGCAAAAATCTGCACGCGCCAACGCTTGATGCTACCCGTTTGGATATTCATGGTGGTTCTGACCTCAGGTGAGTGTGCCGGCAGGATCGAAAAGCAAATGCCTGTTGTTTTTATGGTTGAGCACTGCAATGCCAGGCCGTGGATAGCGCGGCATTGGTCAGATGGGTCCGGCTTGGCAGAACCCATGGTCACCGAGGTTGTAGGACTCAACCGTCGGTGACTGGGGGGTATAAAAGCAATGGCTGACTAATAGGTAAAATCGATTTATCGTATTTCACCTATAAGCTCAGCTTGTAAGAGGATCTGCGATGTCGGTTTCCCACGCACAGCTCAAAGCCTTCCACGCCGTGGCCGTCCACGGCAGCTTCACTCAGGCCGCTGAACGCCTGTTCCTGACGCAGCCGGCGATTTCCGACCAGGTGCGCAAGCTCGAAGAACGTTTCGGCGTGCTGCTGTTTCACCGCAACAAACGTGCGGTGCGTCTTACCGACCTGGGCGAACGCCTGCTCGGCATCACCCAGCGCCTGTTTGTGATTGAGGCTGAAGCCGAAGAGCTGCTGCAAGACTCCCGCGCCCTGCTCACCGGCACCCTCACCCTGGCCGTGGACGCGCCCGTGCATGTGATGCCGCAGATCGCGCGCTTCTGCCAGTTGTACCCGGGCATCAGCGTCAAGATCGAAACCGGCAACACCGACGAATCGCTGTTTCGCCTGTACAACTACCAGGCCGACCTGGCCCTGCTGGGGCGCGATGTCGACGATGAACGCCTACTGTCGTTGCCGTTGCCCGATGAGCAGCTACTCGCCTTTGTGGCGCGCAACCACCCGTGGGCGGGGCGCGAATCCATCTGCCTGGCCGACCTGGACGACACGCCATTGGTGCTGCGGGAAATCGGCTCGGTCACCCGCCAGACCCTGGAGCAGGAAATGCGCCAGGCCGGGCTGCGCATCCGCCCGGCGATCCAGGTCGAAGGCCGCGAAGCCGCGCGGGAGGCGGTGGTGGTGGGGATTGGTGTGGGCGTGGTGTCGGCGGCGGAACTGGGCGCCGACTCGCGGGTGTATGCCATGCCGATCCGCGATTGCAGCCAGCGCATGAAGGAAACGCTGGTGTGCCTCAAAGAGCAGAGTTCGCGGCGGGTGGTGGCGACGTTTCTGGATATCGTTCGGGACAGTTTGCGTTGAATTTTCGGGCCCCAACTCGATCATCAACTCAAGACGCCAACTCAAAGAACGCCTGAATCAAGCGCAATGAGCGGCGCCGCTCCATGCAGCCGAGCATATGCCGGTTCAACAACCCATCGCCCTGAATCGCCACCGCCTGCACACGTGGGTCCCGGCTGACTTCCATCGACGACACCACGCCCACGCCCAATTCGGCGGCCACGGCCTCGGTCACCGCCTCGCGGCTGTCCAGTTCCAGCAGCACCTTGGGCTGCACACCCGCGACCGCGCACGCATCATCGAAGGTACGCCGCGTGATGGAGCTGGGTTCGCGCAACACCATGATCACCTCGTTGAGCTGTTCCAGCCGAATGCCCTTGGGCAGTGCCGCCCACGGGTGGCTGGCCGGCACCAGCGCGCAAATCCGCGACTCATTCAAAGGCTGCAGGTGCAGGCCATTGCGCGGCTCCACCTCCGTCAGCACCGCCACATCCGCATGCTCGGACAGCAGCGCCGCCAGGGTTTCCTGGGCATTGCCCAGGCGCAGGTTCACGGTGATGCCGGGGTAACGGGCACGCAGGCTGGCGATCATCGGCATCACCAGGTGCGGGCCGTCGGCGGCGACCTCCAAGCGACCGCTGAGCAACTGCCGATTGGCTTCGAGCAGCGTCTGCGCTTCATCCACCAGGCCGAAAATTGCCCGGGTGATCGCGGCCAGGCGCGTGCCCTCCTCGGTCAATTCCACCCGCCGGGCGGTACGGCGCAATAGTGCGATCTGGTAGTGCTCTTCCAGGGCCTTAATGTGCCCGGTCACCGCCGGCTGGCTGATGAATAGCCGTGCGGCGGCTCGGGTAAAGCTGCCCTCGCGGGCCACGGCATCGAATGCACGCAGTTGAAACAAATTCATAGCTATCGGCCTCACTGATAGCTCGCATAACAACAAACAATTTGATTGATGACAAGCCAAACTGCAATTTAGGCGCCGTAGCTTCACCCCCCAATGACCTTGCGAGGACTTGAGATGAGCACTGCTGCGCCGATCCTGCTGACCCCTGGCCCCTTGACCACATCGAACCGCACCCGTCAGGCAATGATGGTGGATTGGGGGTCATGGGATGACCGTTTCAACCAATTGACCGCCAGCGTCTGCACCCAGTTGCTGGCCATCCTGCATGCCAGCGACAGCCACCACTGCGTGCCCTTGCAAGGCAGCGGCACCTTTGCCGTCGAAGCCGCCATCGGCACCCTGGTGCCGCGCAACGGCAAGGT
The DNA here is from genome assembly GCF_965653655.1 of Pseudomonas onubensis. NCBI lineage: Bacteria > Pseudomonadati > Pseudomonadota > Gammaproteobacteria > Pseudomonadales > Pseudomonadaceae > Pseudomonas > Pseudomonas onubensis. The sequence goes on from NZ_CBFHAZ010000135.1 coordinate 4,885, forward strand.
GCTGGTGCTGATCAACGGCGCCTACGGCAAGCGCCTGGCGAAGATCTGCGAAGTGCTCGGCCGCGATTTCAGCACCTTCGAAACCGCTGAAGACGAGCCCACCACCGCCGCAGACGTTGACCGCCTGCTGCGCGCCGACCCGGCCATCACTCACGTTGCGTTGATCCACTGCGAAACCAGCACCGGCATTCTCAACCCGCTGCCGGACATCGCGCAGGTGGTTAAACAACACGATAAACGCCTGATCATCGACGCCATGAGCTCCTTCGGCGCGCTGGCGATCGACGCCCGCGAAGTGCCGTTTGACGCGCTGATCGCCGCCTCGGGCAAATGCCTGGAAGGCGTGCCGGGCATGGGGTTTGTCTTCGCCGACAAACAGGCACTGGCGGGCGCCCAAGGCAACTGCCATTCCCTGGCGATGGACTTGTTCGACCAGCACAGCTACATGACCAAGACTGGCCAATGGCGCTTCACGCCGCCGACCCACGTGGTCGCCGCGCTGCACGAAGCTTTGCTGCAATACCAGGAAGAAGGCGGCCTGCCCGCACGTCATCAACGCTACGCCGACAACTGCCAGGCGCTGCTCGAGGGCATGGCCGCACTGGGCCTGCGCAGCTTCCTGCCAGCCGCCATCCAGGCGCCGATCATCGTCACCTTCCATGCGCCAAAAGACCCGCGCTACCAGTTCAAGGACTTCTACGAGCGGGTCAAGGCCAAGGGTTTCATTCTCTACCCCGGCAAATTGACCCAGGTAGACACCTTCCGCGTCGGCTGCATCGGCCACGTTGATGCGCAAGGCATGCAGGCGGCGGTCGAAGCGATCGGCCAGGTGCTGCAAGAAATGGAAGTGCTGGACATCTGATTGCCCCCATTACCCACAGGATTTGAACAATGAACTATCAAAACCCCAACACCCTCCAGGCCGTGATCCTCGACTGGGCCGGCACCGTGGTCGACTTCGGCTCTTTTGCGCCCACGCAGATCTTTGTCGAAGCCTTCGCCGAGTTCGACGTACAAGTCTCCATCGAAGAAGCCCGTGGCCCGATGGGCATGGGCAAGTGGGACCACATCCGCACCCTCTGCGACCAACCGCAGGTGGCCGAGCGTTACCGCAAGGCCTTCGGCCGCACGCCAACCGATGACGACGTGACCTCGATCTACCAGCGCTTCATGCCCTTGCAGATCGAAAAAATCGCCGAGCACTCGGCGCTGATCCCTGGCGCCCTGGACACCATCGCGCGCTTGCGTGTGCAAGGCATCAAGATCGGCTCCTGTTCCGGCTACCCCAAGCAGGTGATGGACAAGGTGGTCGCCCTGGCCGCCACCAACGGCTACATCGCCGACCACGTGGTCGCTACCGACGAAGTGCCCAACGGCCGCCCTTGGCCGGCTCAGGCGCTGGCCAACGTGATCGCGCTGGGCATTGACGATGTGGCGGCGTGCGTGAAGGTCGACGACACCGTGCCGGGCATCCTCGAAGGCCGTCGTGCCGGCATGTGGACCGTGGCACTGACCTGCTCCGGCAATGCTCTGGGCCTGACCTACGAGCAATTTCGTGACCTGGACGCTGCCGCCCTGGCCAGCGAGCGCAAACGCATCGAGAAGCTGTTCGAAGGCTCGCGACCGCACTACCTGATCGACACCATCAACGACCTGCCGGCGGTGATTACTGATATCAACCAGCGCCTGGCCCGCGGTGAAATGCCGCAAAGCCACTGATTGAGGTCAAAACAACGGCACTTACGCCAGGCGAACCGCTCAAAACCGGCATACAGTTAAAGCACTCCGTCGCCAAAGAATGGAGGTATGCCCTGATGAGTGAGGAACATAGCGATGCCGTGGAAAAACTCCGATACCCGCTACAGCACCATGTCGGTTGCGCTGCACTGGTTAATGGTGGTGCTGCTGGCGGTGGTTTACGCCTGCATAGAGTTACGCGGCCAGTTCCCTAAAGGCAGTGGTGCGCGAACCTTGATTGTCGAAATGCACTTTATGTTCGGCCTTACCGTGTTTGTGCTGGTGTGGCTGCGCCTGTTTGCACGCAGCCTCGGGGTTGCGCCGAAGATCGTGCCCACACCGCCGCAATGGCAGACGTTGTTGGCCACACTGATGCACGTTGCGCTGTATGCATTGATGATCGGCATGCCGATTGCCGGTTGGCTGATCGTCAGTGCCGAAGGGCATTCAGTGATGTTTTATGGGATTGAATTGCCGCCGTTGATTGCGCAGAACAAAGCGCTGGCCAAGGAGATTGAGAGTTGGCATGTGCTGTTTGGCAAGGTCGGTTACTGGCTGATTGGGCTGCATGCGTTGGCGGGGATCATTCACCACTACATCCTGCGCGACAATACTGCTTTGCGAATGATGCCAGGTGGGAATGGCGCTAGGAGGTAAAGCCTCGGCGGCCTTGCAGGCCGCCGGTGTGTACGAAGATCAGGCGAGTGCCGGGGGTGAAGCGTCCGGCCTCGATCTGTTGCTTCAACGCCAGCAAGGCTTTCCCCGTATAGAGTGGCTCTAACGGGACACCGCAAGCTCGTTCTGTCTGCTCGATAAACGCCAGCAATAGCGGATCAACCTTGGCAAAACCACCTCGGCTCGCATCCAGCAGCTCATAACCGCCCTGCACAATCGCGTGCACATTCTGTGCAACCCCATGATCATCCGGCACGGCCATTGCGCCATACACCGGATGCGCGCCCGCCTCGGCCAGCGCCAACCCAGCCAGTGTGGTGCCCGTCCCTGCCGCCAGCCACCACGCATGGTAATCGTCCCAGCCCAGACGGTTCAATTGCGCCCGCACTTGCTCCACCAACACCCCGCAACCCTCTGCACCCGCCAACCCGCCGCCGCCTTCGGGCACGGGATACAGATGCGGATATTGCTCACACCACGGCGTCCAGAAACCCGCTTCATGCCGCGCGCGATAGCCGCCATAACCCAGCCAATGCAATTGCATGCCAAAGGCTTTGAGGTCGAGGACTGTGGGCGTGTCTTGAGGATGGCCGCGCAACAGGCCGACGGTGGCGAAACCAAAGCGTTTGCCGGCGGCCGCTAGTGCGTGCAAGTGGTTGGAGTGGGCGCCCCCGAGGCTGATAACACCACGGGCACCGGCGGCTTGCGCGTGGGCCAAGTGCTCGGTGAGCTTGAACCACTTGTTGCCGCTGATCAGCGGGTCGATGCGGTCCAGGCGCAGCACGGCCAGTTCGACGCCGTTCAGCCAGTCGAGCTGCAACGGTTCAAGCGGTGCCTGGGGAAGCCAGTCGAAGGGACCCATCGGGAGCTATCTGAATGAAAAAGGGGCGGTAGTCTAACACCGCCCCTTGGGTCGTTTTACAGCTCGGCAGCCAGGCGTGAACCCTGGTTGATGGCGCGCTTGGCGTCGAGTTCGGCCGCCACGTCGGCGCCGCCGATCAGGTGTACGTTCTGGCCCGCCGCGACCAGCCCATCCTGCAGTTCACGCAGTGGGTCTTGCCCGGCGCAGATGACAATGTTGTCGACGGCCAGCAGTTGCGGCTCGCCCTCGGCGCCGATGCGGATATGCAGGCCTTCGTCATCAATCTTCAGGTACTCAACACTGTTGAGCATCTGCACCTGCTTGTTCTTCAAGCCTGTGCGATGGATCCAGCCGGTGGTTTTGCCCAGGCCGTCGCCGACCTTGGAGGTCTTGCGTTGCAGCAGGAACACTTCACGTGCCGGCGCATGGGGTTGCGGCTTGATGCCGGCCACACCGCCACGGGCTTGCAGCTGGGTGTCGATGCCCCACTCTTTCCAGAACGCCTCACGGTCCAGGCTGGTGGACACGCCCGCGTGCACGAGGAACTCGCAGACGTCGAAGCCGATGCCGCCGGCGCCGATCACCGCCACGCGCTTGCCCACTGGTTTGCGCTGCAGAATCACGTCCAGGTAGCTCAGCACCTTGGCATTGTCGACGCCCGGAATCGCCGGAGTGCGCGGCGCAATGCCGGTGGCCAGGATGATCTCGTCGTAACCGCCCGCCACCAATTGCGCCGCATCCACGCGGGTGTTGAGGCACACCTCGACGTGAGTGGTCTGCAATTTGCGTTTGAAGTAGCGCAGGGTTTCGAAGAACTCTTCTTTGCCCGGCACGCGCTTGGCGATATTGAACTGGCCGCCGATCTCGCTGGCCGAATCGAACAGGGTCACTTGGTGGCCGCGCTCTGCCGCCACGGTGGCCGCCGCCAGGCCCGCAGGCCCGGCGCCGACCACCGCGATTTTCTTGATCTGCTTGACCGGCAGGTAGTTCAGCTCGGTCTCGTAGCAGGCACGCGGGTTGACCAGGCAGGTGGTCAGTTTGCCGCCAAAGGTGTGGTCCAGGCAGGCCTGGTTGCAGCCGATGCAGGTGTTGATTTCATCCGCGCGGCCGGCAGCAGCTTTGTTGACGAAGTCCGGGTCGGCCAGGAACGGCCGCGCCATCGAGACCATGTCCGCATCGCCTTCAGCCAGAATCTGCTCGGCAATTTCCGGGGTATTGATGCGGTTGGTGGTGATCAACGGGATCTGCACCGCGCCACGCAGCTTGGCGGTGACCTTGCTGAACGCGCCACGCGGCACCTTGGTGGCGATGGTGGGGATACGCGCTTCGTGCCAGCCGATACCAGTGTTGATAATGCTCGCACCCGCGCCTTCGATGGCCTTGGCCAGTTGCACGATTTCTTCCCAGGTGCTGCCGCCTTCCACCAGGTCAAGCATCGACAGGCGGAAGATGATGATGAAGTTCGGGCCTACCGCTGCGCGCACCCGGCGCACGATGTCCACCGCCAGGCGCATGCGGTTTTCGTAGCTGCCACCCCAACGGTCGGTGCGATGGTTGGTGTGGGCGGCGAGGAACTGGTTAATGAAGTAGCCTTCGGAGCCCATGATTTCCACGCCGTCGTACTCGGCCACCTGGGCCAGCAAGGAGCAGGTGACAAAATCCTGGATCTGCTTCTCGATGCCCTCCTCGTCCAGCTCCTTGGGCTTGAACGGGTTGATCGGCGCCTGGATCGCGCTCGGTGCCACCTGCTTGGGGCTGTAGGCATAACGCCCGGCGTGGAGGATCTGCATGCAGATCTTGCCGCCGGCCTCGTGTACGGCCTGGGTCACAATTTTGTGCTTTTGCGCTTCTTCGTCGGTGGTCAGCTTGGCTGCACCGGCATACACGCCGCCTTCATCGTTCGGGCCGATACCACCTGTAACCATCAGGCCAACGCCGCCACGGGCGCGCTCGGCAAAATACGCGGCCATGCGTTCGAAGCCGCCGGGCTTTTCTTCCAGGCCCGTGTGCATCGACCCCATCAGGGTGCGGTTACGCAAGGTGGTAAAACCCAGGTCCAACGGGGCCAGCAGGTGCGGGTAGGCAGCAGCGGTCATGGTACAGCTCCACAACAGATCATCACGGGACGTGGCTGGCTCGAATGGCTGGCCATCGGTTTATGTCCCACAGACTAAGAGGCGATGGACTGCCGCTCAATGACCGTAACTGACAAGTTATTGATCCAAATGCACAGTGCCCCTTGGCAAGCCGTTGCAGGCGCCCTACCCTAGTCGCGAACCCTGCACACGGTCTGTTGTCTGTTGCCCCATGCGTAAACTTCTAGCGTTCACCGTCTCCATGGCCCTGGTTGCCGCCGTCGCCGCGTATCTGGTCTGGACCCAGGAGCGCCCTGTGGCGCATTACCTGTCGGACCTGCGTATCACCCTGGCCGTCAACGAAGGCGAGCCCGCCGACCGTGGCAACCTGCTGGGCATCCAACCCGAGCTGTTCCCTGCCGACTACCAGAGCCTGGAACGCCTGCACCTGAAACTCTCGGCCTACCTGCAAAAGGCCCGCGACCAAGGTTTGATTAACGCCAAGACCGTCGTCGTGCTGCCGGAACATATCGGCACCTGGCTGATGCTCAGCGGCGAAAAGAATGAGCTGTACCAGGCCACCCACCTCAAGGACGCGATGAACTGGCTGTCGGCCAGCAACCCATTGCAGTTTGCCCGCGCCTGGATCAGCGCCAAAGGCGCTAACCGCATGGACGACGCCTACCTGCGCATGAAGGCACCGGCCATGGCCCGCGACTATCAAGTGCTGTTCGGCGGCCTGGCCAAAGAATTTGGCGTGACCCTGGTGGCGGGTTCCATTGCGTTGCCAAACCCCAGCGTCAGCCAGGGCCAGCTGCACATCGGCCATGGCGCGCTGTACAACGCCAGCGTGGTGTTTGCGGCCGATGGCCTGCCCATCGGCGACCCACAGCGCCAGCTGTACCCGATTTACGATGAGCGCGGGTTTATCGCGCCGGGCGATGAAAACCAGGTCAGCGTGGTCGACACCCCGGCCGGGCGCCTGGGCATCCTGATCGGCAGCGACAGCTGGTACCCGGACAACTACCGCAAGCTCAACGAGCAAGGCGCGCATCTGGTCGCCGTACCGGCCTTCGTCACCGGCCGCGATACCTGGGACCGCCCATGGCGCGGCTTTAAAAGCGTGTCCACGCCGCCGGAAATCAGCCTCAAGCCCGAAGAGCTCAGCGAAGGCGAAGCCTGGCGCCGCCTCACCCTGATCAGCCAACAGCCCATCAGCCAAGCCAGCGCTGGCATGAGTGTGTTCCTGCGTGGGCAGTTCTGGGACCTGGGCACCGCCGGGCACAGCTTCCTCAGCAACAACGGCCACGTCACTGCGGGCAACGACGCCCGTGGCGCGCGCCTGCTGAACATCTGGCTGTAACGCCGTGAAGCCGGTGCGCCTTGGGGACTTGTCGGTGGGCTTTGTGCAGTCCCTGGCCGACGCAGTGCAAAGCCATGGCCTGGACCCGCAGCCGCTGCTGCTGCAATACGGCCTGGACCCGGCGCGCCTTGCCGAAGCCGGGGCACGCCTGTCGATCCCGCGTTACATGCGCCTGGGCCACGCCGCCATCCAACTGACCGGCGACCCCGGCCTGGGCCTGCGCATGGGTCAATTGAGCCGTCTGAGCCAGGCGGGGTTGGCTGGCGTCACCGCCGCACAGGCGCCCAACGTACGCGAAGCGGCGCGCGCACTGACACGGTTTGAAGCGCTGTACGGCTCCAACTATCGCGGGCAGTCCAGCTTTCACGAAGATGCCGAAGGCGCCTGGCTGCGCTTCTATTCCATCAGCCCATACAACGCCTACAACCGCTTTGTGGTGGACTCGATCATCGCCGGCTGGTTGCAGCAATTGTCGAGCCTGGCCCAACAGCCAGTGCAGGCGCAACGCATCGACATCGAGTTTGAGGCCCCGGAGTACGGCGACCAGTACAGCGTGCTGGGTGACAGCCCAGTGCATTTCGGTGCCGAGGCCAACCAACTGCGCCTCAACCAGCCAACCCTCGGCCTGCGTAACCCGCAGCATTGCCCCAGCACCTGGCAGCTGTTGTTGAAACTATGTGAACACGAGTTGGAGCAGCTCACCCGCACCCGCAGCCTGCGCGAGCGCATCACAAGGTTGCTTGGGCCGATGCTCAATGGCGGTCGGGAACCCGACCTGGAAGAGGTGGCGGCACGCCTGAAGCTGCCTACCTGGACGCTGCGGCGCAAACTGGCCGACGAAGGCACGCAGTTTCGCGCAATTCTTAACGATACCCGCCGCGATCTGGCCATGACCTACATTCGCGACACGGAGCTGGCATTCGGCGAGATCGCCTACTTGCTCGGTTTTGCCTCAGCCCAAGCCTTTCAACGGGCCTTCAGGCGGTGGAACAACCAGACCCCAGGGGAATTTCGCCGCAGTCAACGGCATTCCGCCTGAAGTCGGTGTTACAGCTCGGTGGCGTCATCGGCCGGATCCAGCGGATCCAGTTCAAACGCGTGGTACTCCAGCAGTTCTTCCTGGTATTCGTCCATGGTGGACTCCTTCTTGGTTAAAAGCGCTTGCAGATAAATGACCTGCAAGCCCAGCCTAAAGTGCCGTGATGACGAAAAAATGTCGGCGCCATGACGTTCCTGCACTTCAAGATAAAACGTAGCAGGGTTGGATCGATTTACCATTGCGGGACCTAGATGCAATTACAATCATTGCAATTGCAATAACATGCCGATTTAAATTAGGGTAAGAGCCTCTGTCGCCAGGAGCCTCGACCCATGCCTGTCTCTACCGCCCAAGCCGCGCAGCACTGCATCGATGCACTGAACAGTGCCGAGCCGCCGCCTGGCTCGCCGCTGTACACGGTCATGACCATGGCCAATACCCTGGAATTGAGCCGACAAGCCTGGGTGATTCGTGGCCAGTCACACAGCCGCCGTGTGGGCAATTGGCCCAGCTGGTTTGCGCGCAATACCGGCGAAAAACCCATGCTGTACCTGCACCGTGCAGCATCGTCGGCGCAGTTATGTGGGCTGTCGGAGGCCAACACCCGGCGCGGCATCCTCTGCAACGACATCGAAAACCAACCCTCTGCCTGGCCCAAGGGCGCGCAACCCTCACTGCCGTTGTGGCTGGCGACGAACCCTCACTGCACGCCGTATGACCCGGCGTCAGGTGCCGAAGCGCGAGCGATTGTGCTGGCGGGTTTGCGCGCGCTGTATGTCGACGGCAAGCCAGGGTTTTATTACCTCGCGTTGCACGATCAAGCGCGCACACCAATGCTCGATACACAGGATCGTGAAGACGCGCTCAAGGGCATGTACCTGCTACGCCGCAACCCCGTCGGGGATGTGCGATTACTCGGCGCTGGCCGCACGCTTGAGGACGTGACCCACGCGGCGCAACTGCTCGAACAGGATTGGGGCGTGACGGCGCAGGTGTGGAGTTGCCCGAGCTATACGCGGCTCGCCCGGGAGGCTGCGGCCGCCGAGCGCTGGAATCGCCTGCACCCGATGGCTGCCAGGCAAAGCTGCCATTTACGTGAGTGCCTGGCCGGGAGCGCCGCGCCGGTGATTGCCGTGACCGGTTATCCGCAGGTGATTGTCGATCAGTTGGCGGCGCATGTGCCGGCGCGATTTGTCGGGTTGGGGGCGGGGTCGGTGCAGGCGTCTGCGCCCAGTCGGTATTGGATTGTGGTGTGTGCGCTGCGGGCGTTGGTGGATGAGGGCCATATTGGTGTTGAACAGGTCGAAGCGGCGATGCGTCGGTATCCACTGTGATGGCTGGCAATACGATCAAAATGTGGGAGCGGGCTTGCTCGCGAATGCGGTGGGTCAGCCAGCCTCTATGTGTCTGACAGAT
>NZ_CBFHAZ010000136.1:0-14030 GCF_965653655.1 Pseudomonas onubensis
GTGTTTCAGTCAACTCATATACTGACTGACAGATCGCTTTCGCGAGCAAGCCCGCTCCCACATTGGATCTTCTCTGTATAAGAAAATGTGTTTACCCAACCCGCAGGCGTTATGACTTTAATCCTTGGTATCGACCCCGGTTCGCGCATCACCGGTTTTGGTGTGGTGCAGCACACCCCGCGTGGCTGCATCTACGTCGCCTCGGGCTGCATCCGCACCGGCGCGGGCGAGTTGGCCGAGCGCCTGCAGATTGTGTATCGCGGCGTGCGTGAAGTGATCCAGACCTACGGGCCGGTCACCATGGGCATCGAAAAGGTCTTTATGGCCAAAAACGCCGATTCTGCCTTAAAGCTCGGCCAGGCCCGTGGCGCTGCTATTGTGGCCGGTGCGGAGGAGGGCATGGAAATCGCCGAATACACCGCGACCCAGGTCAAACAGGCCGTGGTCGGCACCGGCGCGGCGAATAAAGAACAGGTGCAGATGATGGTCATGCACATGCTCAAGCTCACCTCAAAGCCGCAAATCGACGCCTCCGACGCCCTGGCCATTGCCATTTGCCATGCGCATACGCGTTCCAGCCTCTTGCCACATGGCTTGGGCACCGCACGCAGTCGTGGCGGGCGGCTGCGTCTCTGATAGCATCAGCGCAATCGTAATTTCCGGTCAGGCCGTGTTCTGACCCCAAGCTTTAAGGAACTGAACCGTGATTGGACGCTTGCGCGGCACCCTGGCTGAGAAACAGCCGCCGCACCTGATTCTGGATGTAAATGGGTTGGGGTATGAGCTGGAAGTGCCCATGACCACTCTGTATCGCCTGCCGTCGATTGGCGAGCCGATCACCCTGCACACGCATTTGGTGGTGCGCGAAGACGCGCAATTGCTCTATGGTTTCATTGGCAAGCGCGACCGCGACTTCTTCCGTGAGCTGATTCGCCTCAATGGCGTAGGGCCAAAGCTGGCGCTGGCGTTGATGTCGAGCCTGGAAGTGGACGAGCTGGTGCGCGCAGTGTCGGCCCAGGACACGTCAGCGTTGACCAAGGTGCCCGGTGTCGGCAAAAAAACCGCCGAGCGCCTGCTGGTCGAACTCAAGGACCGTTTCAAGGCCTGGGAAGTGGTGCCGAACATGTTTGCCCTGGTACCGAACCAGCCGGACATGCCGGCCGGCCAGGTCGCCAGTGCCGAAAGCGATGCCGTCAGCGCGCTGATTTCCCTGGGCTACAAACCCCAGGAGGCGAGCAAAGCCGTATCGGCCATCAAGGACAAGAACCTGAGCAGCGAAGACATGATCCGCCGAGCCCTGAAGGGAATGATTTAAGTGATTGAAGCTGATCGTCTGATCGCGGCCACCGGCCCGCGCGACCGAGAAGAAGTCCAGGACCGCGCCATTCGCCCCGTCAGCCTTGCCGACTATATCGGCCAGCCGACCGTGCGCGAGCAGATGGAGTTGTTTATCCAGGCGGCGCGCGGGCGCAACGAGTCCCTCGACCATACGCTGATCTTCGGCCCGCCGGGCCTGGGCAAGACCACCCTGGCGATGATCATCGCCCAGGAGATGGGCGTGTCGATCAAGTCCACCTCCGGGCCGGTACTGGAGCGTCCGGGCGACCTGGCCGCGCTGCTGACCAACCTTGAGCCGCACGACGTGCTGTTTATCGACGAGATTCACCGGCTGTCGCCGATCGTCGAGGAAGTGCTGTACCCGGCCATGGAAGACTTTCAGCTCGACATCATGATCGGCGAAGGCCCGGCGGCTCGCTCGATCAAGCTCGACCTGCCGCCGTTCACGCTGGTCGGCGCCACCACGCGCGCCGGGATGTTGACCAACCCGCTGCGAGACCGTTTCGGCATTGTTCAACGTCTAGAGTTCTATAGCACGGCGGATCTTGCGACGATTGTCAGCCGTTCGGCGGGCATTCTGGGGTTGCCGCTGGACCCGGAAGGTGCGTTCGAAATCGCCCGCCGCGCCCGTGGCACGCCGCGTATCGCCAACCGCTTGCTGCGTCGTGTGCGCGATTTTGCCGAGGTGCGGGCCAAGGGGCATATCACCAAGGCCGTGGCGGATTTGGCCTTGAACCTGCTGGATGTGGATGAGCATGGCTTCGACCACCAGGATCGACGTCTACTCTTGACCATGATCGAGAAGTTCGACGGTGGCCCGGTGGGTGTGGACAGCCTGGCCGCGGCGATCAGTGAGGAGCGCCATACCATTGAGGATGTGCTGGAGCCGTACCTGATCCAACAAGGTTACATCATGCGTACGCCAAGGGGCCGCGTGGTCACGCGCCACGCGTATTTGCACTTCGGGTTAAACATTCCGTCACGATTGGGCGAGATGCCTGTAGTAGACGAATTCCTCGATGCAGTGGACGATTAATAACTCCACGCCAGACGATTTATCTGAAGTTTGTGCTGTCCTAGTGGCTGGTGTCGTCATTCAGTCGTTAGAAATGCTGAATAGAATGCAAAAACAGTTGCCCAGCCGGATTGGCAACCTGAGGAGTAAGCACTAGAGTATGCGCGCGCAAAACGGGGATCAGTCGTTCGCACATCGCTGTCGCGTTTATTACGAGGACACCGATGCCGGCGGCATCGTTTATTACGTCAACTACCTCAAGTTCATGGAGCGGGCTCGAACCGAGCGGCTACGGGAGCTGGGCTTTGCCCAATCCCAGCTGGCAGGGGAGGACCTGTTATTCGTCGTGCATTCCAGCGAGGCGCGCTACCACGCACCGGCGCGACTGGACGACGAATTGCTGGTCAGCGCTGAAGTTATCGAATTGAACCGTGTCAGCCTGCGCTTTAAACAGCAGGTCAGGCGGGCAACGGATGCAACGCTGCTCTGTGAGGGGCAGTTCCTGGTGGCCTGTGTGCGCACCAATAGTTTGAAACCCCGGGCCATTCCCGAAGCTCTACGTGCGGCCTTTGCCGACGTAAGCGGCGCGGGTAAACAATCAAAGCAGGAGATTTAGCGTGGAACCTACCGTCGTCGACCATTCCTCCATGTGGAGCCTGGTCAGCAATGCCAGTGTTGTGGTTCAACTGGTGATGCTGGTCCTGGTAGCCGCATCGGTTACCTCTTGGGTCATGATTTTTCAGCGCAGCAACCTGCTGCGTGCCGGTCGACGTGCCCTGGAGAGCTTCGAGGAGCGCTTCTGGTCGGGTATCGACCTGTCCAAGCTGTACCGTCAGGCCGGTAGCAACCCGGACCCGGATTCGGGCGTAGAGCAGATCTTCCGCGCCGGCTTCAAGGAATTCTCGCGCCTGCGCCAGCAACCGGGCGTTGACCCGGAAGCGGTCATGGAAGGTGTGGCCCGTGCCATGCGCGTTGCCATCTCCCGCGAAGAAGAAAAGCTTGAGCAAAGCTTGCCGTTCCTCGCCACTGTAGGCTCCGTGAGCCCGTACATCGGCCTGTTCGGTACCGTATGGGGCATCATGAACTCCTTCCGTGGCCTGGCCCAGGCGCAACAAGCGACCCTGGCCACCGTGGCCCCGGGTATCGCCGAGGCCTTGATCGCCACTGCGATCGGCCTGTTCGCCGCTATTCCCGCAGTAATTGCTTACAACCGTTTTGCCGCCCGTGGCGAAACCTTGATCAGCCGTTACTTCACCTTCGCCGATGAATTCCAGGCGATCCTGCACCGTAAAGTGCACACCAGCGAAGAATAAGCAGGTAATTTCCAATGGCTTTAATCGCTCGAGCTCGCAAAAAGCGCAAGCCGGTCGCCGAGATGAACGTAGTGCCTTACATCGACGTGATGCTGGTGCTGCTGGTTATCTTCATGGTGACCGCGCCGATGCTCAATCAGGGCGTGAAGGTTGATCTGCCCAAGGTTTCCAGCGAAGCCTTGCCGCAAGACAACAACACTCAGGTCCTGACCATTTCGATCAAGGCTGACAAGACCTATTACTGGAACCTTGGCAGCGAAGTCGACACCCAGAAACAGCAGGACAAGGCCATGACCTTGCCGCAGATGACGGACGCCGTGACCAAGATCATCCGGTCCGGCAACGAAGGCGGCAAGCACACGCAGGTGTTCATTCGCGGCGACAAAGTGGTCGACTATGGCTCCGTCATGGGCGCCATGGGCGGGCTGCAGAAGGCCGGCGTGGGTAACGTTGGCTTGATTACCGAGGCGCCCTGATGCAGCAACAGCGAGAGCCGTCCGCCTCGGAAAGCTACTTCTGGCCTAGCGTCTGGGCAATTGCCCTGCACGTCCTGGTGTTTGGCATGCTGTTCGTCAGCTTTGCCATGACCCCGGACCTGCCGCCAGCCAAGCCGATCGTGCAGGCGACCCTGTATCAGCTGAAATCGAAAAGTCAGGCCACCACCCAGACCAATCAGAAGATTGCGGGTGAGGCCCAGAAGTCGGCTGCGCGCCAGACTGAAGTCGAGCAGATGGAACAGAAGAAGGTCGAGCAGGAAGCGGTGAAGGCTGCTGCGGAACAAAAGAAAGAAGAGGCGGCTCAAAAGGCCGAGGAATCGAAAAAGGCTGACGAAGCCAAGAAAGCTGACGAGGCCAAAAAGGCTGATGAAGCCAAGAAAGCCGACAAAGCTGCCGAAGCTAAAAAGGCTGAAGAGAAACAATTGGCTGATATAGCCAAGAAGAAGTCTGAAGAAGAAGCCAAAAAAGCTGCCGAAGAAGAGGCCAAGAAAAAGGCCGCTGAGGAAGCCAAGAAGAAAATAGTCGAAGACGCGAAGAAGAAAGCCGCCGAAGACGCCAAGAAAAAAGCTGAAGCAGACGAGGCGAAGAAGAAAGTCGCCGACGACGCGAAGAAGAAAGCTGCCGCCGACGCCAGCAAGAAAAAGGCCCAGGAAGCAGCGCGTAAATCCGCCGAAGAGAAAAAGGCCCAGGCCTTGGCAGATTTGCTCTCCGACACGCCGCAGCGTCAGCAAGCCTTGGCCGATGAGCGTGGCGATGAAGTCGCGGGCAGTTTCGACGACCTGATTCGGGCGCGGGCAGCGGAAGGTTGGACACGTCCACCTTCGGCACGCAAAGGCATGACAGTAGTGCTGCAGATCGGCATGTTGCCGGACGGTACGGTGACTTCGGTCAGCGTTTCCAAGTCCAGTGGTGACGGTTCGTTCGACAGTTCGGCGGTTGCCGCGGTCAAGAATATTGGCCGGTTGACCGAGATGCAGGGAATGAAACCAAGCGACTTCGCTCCCTATCGTTCATTCAAGATGACATTCACACCTGAGGATCTAGCCTTGTGAGAAACCTTCTTCGAGGAATGCTTGTCGTTATTTGCTGTATGGCAGGGATAGCGGCGGCGGATGAAAAGAACATCCTGGTCACCAGCGGTAGCGATCGGGCCACCCCGATCGCAGTAGTACCGTTTGGCTGGCAGGGCGGCAGCGTGCTGCCGGATGACATGGCCCAGATCGTCAGCGACGACCTGCGCAACTCCGGCTACTACGCGCCGATTCCGAAAGGCAACATGATCAGCCAGCCAACCCAGGCCAGCGAAGTCATCTTCCGTGACTGGAAAGCCGTAGGCGCCCAGTACCTGATGGTCGGCAGCATTACGCCGGCCGGCGGTCGCCTGCAAATCCAGTACACGTTGTTCAACGTGGCCACCGAGCAGCAGGTCCTGACCGGCAGCGTATCGGGTACCGCCGAACAACTGCGGGACATGGCGCACTACATCTCGGACCAGTCGTTTGAAAAACTCACCGGTATTAAAGGTGCGTTCTCGACACGTCTGCTTTATGTAACGGCTGAGCGTTTCTCCGTAGACAACACGCGTTACACCTTGCAGCGTTCGGACTACGACGGTGCTCGCGCCGTGACCTTGCTGCAATCGCGTGAGCCAATCCTGTCGCCGCGTTTTGCGCCGGACGGCAAGCGTATTGCCTATGTGTCATTCGAACAGCGCCGCCCGCGCATTTTCGTGCAGCACATCGACACCGGTCGTCGTGAGCAGATCACCAACTTTGAAGGCCTCAACGGTGCACCAGCCTGGTCGCCGGATGGCTCGCGCCTGGCGTTCGTGCTGTCCAAGGACGGCAACCCGGACATCTACGTGATGAACATGGCTTCACGCCAGATCAGCCGTGTAACCAGTGGCCCGGGTATCAACACCGAACCGTTCTGGGGTAAGGATGGTTCGACCATTTACTTCACCTCCGATCGCGGCGGCAAGCCTCAAATCTACAAAACAAGCGTAGGTGGCGGTGGCGCAGAACGCGTGACCTTTATTGGTAACTACAATGCCAATCCTAAGCTTTCGGCCGATGAAAAGACGTTGGTGATGATTCACCGTCAGGATGGTTTCACTAATTTCCGGGTTGCGGCCCAGGATTTGCAGCGTGGAACGGTAAAAATCCTCACAGATACCAACCTTGATGAGTCAGCCACTGTTGCGCCCAACGGCACCATGGTAATCTACGCCACCCGCCAGCAGGGCCGGGGAGTCTTGATGCTCGTGTCCATTAATGGACGCGTAAGGCTCCCGCTTCCTACCGCACAAGGCGAAGTCAGAGAACCATCCTGGTCCCCTTACCTGAACTGACGCGGCGCTACAAAAAGAATTGCTTAACACACTGGGGTTCATTAGGAGTTTCACGATGGAAATGCTGAAGTTTGGTAAGTTTGCTGCTCTGGCTCTGGCTCTGTCCGTAGCCGTTGGTTGCTCGTCTAAAGGCGGCGACAACGCCGGTGAAGGCGCAGCTGTTGATCCAAACGCTGGTTACGGCGCTAACACTGGTGCAGTTGACGGCTCCCTGAGCGAAGAAGCTGCTCTGCGCGCTATCACCACTTTCTACTTCGAATACGACAGTTCTGACCTGAAGCCAGAAGCCATGCGCGCTCTGGACGTTCACGCGAAGGACCTGAAAGCTAACGGCGCTCGCGTTGTTCTGGAAGGTAACACTGACGCCCGTGGTACTCGTGAGTACAACATGGCACTGGGCGAGCGTCGTGCGAAAGCCGTCCAACGCTACCTGGTACTGCAAGGTGTTGCTCCAGGCCAACTGGAACTGGTTTCCTACGGTAAAGAGCGTCCAGTTGCAACTGGCAACGACGAACAGTCGTGGGCTCAAAACCGTCGCGTCGAACTGCGTAAGTAATTCGTCATGCGAACGTGCCGTCGTGCTCTAACTGTATTGGCTCTCAGCCTCGCACCGCTTGCGGTGTGGGCTGCGGTTCCTGTGGAAGATAGCAACTCTGGCTATAACAATAGCGGGAGCAGTTATCCGCCAGCGGGTTATGGCACGAACGGCGCCTATGCTGGGGGGCCGGCAACTGCCGCTCCCTCGGCACAGGGCGAACTGTTCAACCAGCTGCAACGTATGCAGGATCAATTGTCGCAGCAACAAGGCACCATTGAGATCTTGCAGAACCAAGTGAACCAGCTGAAGCAAGAAGGCCTGGAGCGTTACCAGGATCTTGATCGACGCATTGGAGCCGGCGTAACACCTGCCGCAACTCCTGATAATTCTTCTGCCGGTGGTGCGCCAAGCGCCGCCGCCGGTGGTGCAGCAGCAGGCGCAGCGGCGGCCAGCCAAGCGCCTGCCGCCAGCAGCGAACCGGGTGATCCGGCCAAGGAGAAGCTGTATTACGATGCAGCTTTCGACCTGATCAAAGCCAAGGACTTCGATAAGGCCAGCCAGGCCTTTACCGCATTCCTGCGCAAATACCCTAACAGCCAATACGCGGGCAATGCCCAGTACTGGTTGGGTGAGGTGAACCTGGCCAAGGGTGATTTGCAAGCGGCAGGCCAGGCATTTGCCAAGGTCAGCCAGCTGTACCCAAAGCATGCCAAGGTGCCTGACTCGCTGTATAAACTGGCTGATGTAGAACGCCGCCTGGGTCACACCGACAAGGTCAAAGGCATTCTGCAACAGGTGGTCGCCCAATATCCGGGTACCTCCGCAGCCCAGTTGGCCCAGCGGGATCTGCAGCGGTTGTAAGCGATGCAGCCCGTTTAGAAGAAACCCGCGCCTGGCGCGGGTTTTTTCGTTAGAATCCACGCCCTTTTATGAAACACGCTTTTTGGGGCCTACGCGTTGGCGGGGTTCCTTGAAGTGCCTGACGGAGGCGGACAGCCTGTTTAGCTGTTACGCCCGTGGCGACTATGCAAGACACATTACGTATTACCGAAGTTTTTTACTCGTTACAGGGTGAAACGCGCACCGCTGGCCTGCCTACCGTATTTGTACGGCTGACCGGCTGCCCTTTGCGTTGCCAATACTGTGACAGCGCCTACGCCTTCAGCGGCGGTACCGTGCGCACCCTCGACGACATCATCGAACAGGTTGCCGGCTTCAAGCCGCGTTACGTCTGTGTGACCGGTGGTGAGCCCCTCGCCCAGCCCAATGCCATTGCGTTGCTCAAGCGCCTGTGTGACGCTGGCTACGAGGTGTCACTGGAAACCAGCGGCGCCCTGGACATTTCCGCGGTCGACGCGCGGGTGAGCCGGGTGGTTGACCTCAAGACCCCAGGTTCCAAGGAAGCGCACCGCAACCTCTACGACAACATGGACTTGCTGACGGCCAACGATCAGGTCAAGTTCGTGATCTGTTCGCGCGACGACTATGACTGGGCGGCCTCCAAGCTGATCCAGTACAACCTCGACCGCCGCGCCGGCGAGGTGCTGTTCTCGCCGAGCCACCATGACCTCAATGCCCGCGACCTGGCCGATTGGGTGGTGGCGGACAACCTGCCGGTGCGCTTGCAATTGCAGTTGCACAAATACCTGTGGAACGACGAGCCGGGGCGCTGACATGACCGAACAAAAGCGCGCGGTCATCCTGCTCTCCGGCGGTCTCGATTCCGCCACGCTGGTGGCCATGGTGCGTGCCCAGGGATACAGCTGCTACACCGTAAGCTTCGACTACGGCCAACGCCACCGCGCCGAGCTGCATGCCGCCGAGCGTGTCGCCCTTGAGCTGGGCGTGGTCGAGCACAAAGTGATCGGCCTCAACCTCAATGGCATCGGCGGCTCGGCCTTGACGGACAGCAGCATCGATGTACCTGAAGCGCCCAGCGAAGGTATTCCGCTCACCTACGTGCCGGCGCGCAACACCGTATTCCTGTCCCTCGCGCTTGGCTGGGCCGAAGTACTGAAGGCCCGCGACATCTTCATCGGGGTCAATGCTCTCGACTACAACGGCTACCCGGACTGCCGCCCGGAATACGTCGAGGCATTTGAGCGTATGGCCAACCTGGCAACCAGGGCCGGTGTAGAAGGGCAGGGCTTTCGCATTCAGGCGCCGCTGCAGAACATGAGCAAGGCAGACATCGTGAAGGCTGGCGTAGGACTTGGCGTCGATTACGCGCTGACAGTTTCCTGCTACCAGGCAGACAATTCTGGCGGTGCCTGTGGGAAGTGTGACGCTTGCAGACTGCGAGCAGAAGGCTTCAAAAACGCCGCAATTGCGGACCCAACGCGTTATTTCTGATTTATTTAAAATAAGGTGTTGAATAATCCTTAGAAATCAGTATTATACGCGCCACCACACAGCGGGTCGTTAGCTCAGTTGGTAGAGCAGTTGGCTTTTAACCAATTGGTCGTAGGTTCGAATCCCACACGACCCACCATTTTTGGCGGTTTAGAAAATCCGGAAGGCCCACGCAAGTGAGGATTTCCGGGTTTTTTTTGCCTGCAATTTGGCGCTGATAAAAAGCCGCCTCCAAGAGACGGCTCCTTGCGCGGCCTCAGCCAAACCGCCCGGTAATATAGTCCTCCGTCTGCTTCATCTTCGGTGTGGTAAAGATCTGATCGGTCTTGCCATGCTCAATCAATTCGCCCATGAACATAAACGCGGTGCTGTCCGACACCCGCGCGGCCTGCTGCATGTTGTGGGTCACGATGATCACCGTGTACTGCGCCTTCAATTCCGTAATCAACTGCTCGATACGCCCGGTGGAAATCGGGTCGAGGGCGGAGGTCGGTTCGTCCAGCAGCAACACTTGCGGGCGCAGCGCGATGGTGCGGGCGATGCACAGCCGTTGCTGCTGGCCGCCGGAGAGGCTTTGGGCGCTTTGGTTGAGTTTGTCTTTGACTTCATCCCACAGCGCACCGCCACGCAGGGCTTGTTCGACGCGGTCGTTCATTTCGCGGCGCGAGAGTTTTTCGTGGTGGCGCACCGCATAGGCGATGTTGTCGTAGATCGACATCGGAAACGGCACCGGCTTCTGGAACACCATGCCCACGTGGCTGCGCAGGCGGTTCATCGAGTAGCCGAGGGCGAGGATGTTTTCGCCGTTGAGCAGCACTTCGCCGCGCGCCTCCTGCTTGGGGTACATCGAGTAGATGCGGTTGAACACCCGCAGCATGGTGGACTTGCCGCAGCCGGAGGGGCCGATGATGGCGGTGATGCGCTTTTCCGGGATGTCCATGTTGATGGATTTGAGCGAGCGTTGGTTGTTGTAGAAGAACTCCAACCCACGCACCTGGATTTTGGTTTTGTCGGGAGCGATGCCAGTGGCGTCCATCAGTGAGACCTATTGCGTAAAAGAATCAGGCGGGATGCCAGGCTGAGTACCAGCACGAACAACGTCAGCACCAGTGCACCGGCCCAGGCGAGTGCATGCCAGTCGTCGAACGGGCTCATGGCGTACTGGAAAATAACCACGGGCACGCTGGCGATCGGCTTGAGCAGGTTGCTGCTCCAGAACTGATTGCCGAAGGCGGTGAACAGCAGCGGCGCGGTTTCCCCGGTGATACGCGCCAGGGCGAGCAGGATGCCGGTGACCACGCCGGCCTTGGCCGCCCGCAGCACGATCTGCAGCGTCAGCTTCCACTGCGGCACGCCGAGTGCCAGGGCCGCCTCGCGCATGGTGGACGGTTGCAGCTGGAGCATTTCATCGGTGGTACGCACCACCACCGGAATCACCAGCAGCGCCAGCGCCAGCGCACCGGCGATGGCAGAGAAGCCGACCTGATGATTGGTCAGCAGGTTCAGCGGCAGGATGACCCCGGTGTAAATGAACAAGCCCAGCACAATCGAGGGCGCCGACAGCAGGATGTCATTGATGAAACGCACCGTAGTCCCCAGGCGCGAGTGGCGTGCGAATTCTGCCAGCCAAATGCCGGCCATCAGCCCGATGGGCGTACCGATCACCAGCGCGATAGCCGACATCAACGCGCTGCCATAAAACGCGTTGGCCAGGCCGCCTTCGGTGCCGGGTGGTGGCGTCATCTGGGTAAACAGGCGCAGGTTCAGAGCCTGGAAGCCGTTGATGATGGTGGTCAGCAGAATCCACGTCAGCCACAGCAGGCCAAAGGCGGTGGCGCCGCAACTGAGGAGCATGGCGACGCCATTTTTAATTGCACGTTTGCGGTACAGGCGTTCGTTGGCGTTCATAGCCCTTCCTTGCGCGACAAGCGCATCAGCAGCAGCCGCGCCAGCGCGAGCACGACGAAGGTCACGATAAACAGCAGGAAGCCCAAGGCGATCAGCGCAGAGCGATGCAGGTCGGTGTAGGCCTCGCTGAACTCGTTGGCGATCACCGAGGCGATGGAGCTGCTGGGCATCAGCAACGAGGCGGAAAACTGTTGCGCGTTACCCAATACAAAGGTCACCGCCATGGTCTCGCCAAGGGCGCGGCCCAAACCGAGGAAGATACCGCCGACCACCGCCGAGCGGGTGTAAGGCAGAACAATGTCCCACACCACTTCCCACGTCGTGCTGCCCAAGGCGTAGGCAGATTCTTTCAACTGCGTGGGCACACTGCGGAACACCTCATGCATCACCGAGGTGATAAACGGCATGATCATCACCGCCAGCACAATCCCGGCGGTGAGCATGCCGATCCCCAGTGGCGGCCCCTGGAACAGCGAGCCCACAAAGGGCAGGGCGCCCAGGTAATCATTAATCAACGGCGACAGGTGCTCGGCCATGAATGGCCCGAACACGAACAGGCCCCACATGCCATAGATGATCGATGGGATACCGGCGAGCAGCTCAATCGCCGAGGCCACCGGCATTTTCAGCCAGGGCGGTGCAACTTCAGTCAGAAAAATCGCGATGCCGAAACTCACCGGGACGGCAATCAGCAAGGCGAGAAAGGAGGTAACCAGGGTGCCGTAGATCGGCACCACGGCACCAAAGTGGTTATTGACGGCATCCCACTCGGTGCTGGTGATGAAACCGAAACCAAATGTCTTGAACGCCAGCCCGCCGCCCCACAGGGTCGAGGCGGCAATGGCGCCCAGCAGCGCCAGTACCAGCATGGCGGCGCCGAACATCGAGCGTTTGAACCACAGGTCGTGGCGTTGATCGCGGGCGGCGCGGCGCTCGCCCCCGGTGTCGCTCGCGTGAGTAGTCATAACCAGGGTGTGGACCGTGTCGTTCATATCAGAGGTGCTCAGCGCCTTCCTCAGTTATCGAGGAAGGCGGTCGTAGGGCGTATCAGTGGGCGAAGTCAGACTTCCAGTAATCTTCGATTCGCGACACCAGGGAGCCCGGCAATGCGACGTAGTCCAGGGCTGCAGCCTGTTCCTGGCCTTTTTCCAGCGACCACTTGAAGAAGCTGAACGCCGCCTGGCTTTGCTCGGCATTCTTGGGCTGCTTGTACATGATGATCCAGGTGGTGGCCGTGATCGGCCATGCAGCTTCACCTGGGGCGTTGGTCATGATCAGGTTGAAGTCTTTGGCACTCGCCCAGTCGGCGGTGTCGGCGGCGGCCTGGAACGCCTTGGCGTTAGGCTCGACGAACTTGCCGGAGGCATTCTTCAGTGAGGCAAAGGTCATTTTGTTCTGCAGCGCGTAGGCGTATTCCACAAAACCGATCGAGTTCTTGATCTGCTTCACGTAGGCCGAAACGCCTTCGTTGCCTTTGCCGCCCACACCGACCGGCCACGGCACGGTGGTGCCGAAACCAATCCTGGTTTTCCAGCTGTCGCTGACTTTGGCCAGGTAGTTGGTGAAGTTGTAGGAGGTGCCGGAGCCGTCGGAGCGGTGCACCACAGTGATGTTCGCGCTTGGCAGCTTCACGCCAGGGTTGAGCGCGGCGATGGCCGGGTCGTTCCAGGCCTTGATGTCACCGAGGAAGATTTTCGCCAGGGTGTCGCCGTCGAGTTTCAACTGGCCTGCGGCCACGCCTTCGACGTTCATCACCGGCACGATGCCGCCGATCACGCTGGGAAACTGACCCAGGCCGCCGGCTTTGAGATCGTCAGCCGACAGTGGTGCGTCGGAAGCGCCGAAGTCAACGGTGGCTGCCTTGATCTGGGCGATGCCGCCGCCGGAACCGATCGACTGATAGTTGATGCGGTTGCTGGAGTTCTTGCTGTAGTCCTGCGACCACTTGGACAGCACCGGGTAGACGAAGCTGGAGCCGGCACCGGTAACGTCGGTGGCGTGGGCCATGCCGCTCAGGCACAGGGCGCTCAACAAAACAGATAGACTTTTTTTAGTCGGCAACATCACGACAACACCTCAAGGGAAGGGGTAAGTGGGTAGGCCCACCTGTCTAAGACGTGACGATTTAATTCCTGATATGTTGCTGTTTAATGACGGTTTGGCTTTATGAAGAAACATTTAGAAATGTTTGCCTGGGTGGCAGCGAGCCTGGCCGCTGCCACCCAAGCGTTGCTACTTAGCTGCCTTTTTGATCAATCCCCGCCTGTAATTCCTGGCTATCACTGTGCCCGCCAACCCGCAGCGGCCCCAGGTTGAAAGCCTGATCCTTACGTGTGGCGTCGTCCTGTTTCTGGGTCAGTTCGTCCTTGGCGCCCAGCGCCAGGTTGACCGGCGATTTCGACAGATTCAGCCCGACATCGGCGCGATAGTCGCTGCCCGCCAACGTGGTTGCCGTCACCTTGGAACCGCCCAACTCGACCTTGCCATCCTTGGCCCAGCGCGGCTAAACCGGCATCCCTGCCGGTTTAGCCCCCAAATCACTGTCGAATTCCGGCCATCGTGTTTGACGGGGCGATTTCAGATCAAGATCACGATCAAAAGCGCAGATCAAAAGACCGCTGACTTCGTCATCGAAAAGGATGTAAGGGCCAGAGCAACAGCAACAGCAACAGCAACAGCAACAGCAACAGCAACAGCAACAGCAACAGCAACAGCAACA
>NZ_CBFHAZ010000137.1:0-14015 GCF_965653655.1 Pseudomonas onubensis
GGTGTATCAGTCACAGATGTTTTGGCTGAACCACCGCATTCGCGAGCAAGCCCGCTCCCACATTTGACCGAGTCGATTGGTCTGTTCCTGCTCATGAAAAAGGCTCCCGCTTGGGAGCCTTTTTTGTTCAAGCAACTGACTTACATATTCGGGTAAGTCGGCCCACCCGCGCCTTCCGGCGTCACCCACGTAATGTTCTGCGAAGGGTCCTTGATGTCACAGGTCTTGCAGTGCACGCAGTTCTGGGCGTTGATCTGGAAGCGCTTCTCACCGTCTTCCTTGGTGATCACTTCATACACGCCGGCCGGGCAGTAGCGCTGCGCCGGTTCATCGTAGAGCGGCAGGTTGGTGCCGATCGGGATGCTTGGGTCTTTGAGCTTCAGGTGGCACGGCTGCTCTTCTTCGTGGTTGGTACCGGAGATGAACACCGAACTGAGCTTGTCGAAGCTCAACTTGCCGTCGGGTTTGGGGTAGTCGATCTTCTTGCTGTCCTTGGCGAGCTTCAGGCAGGCATAGTCCGGCTTGGTGTCGTGCAAGGTGAACGGCATTTTGCCGCCGAGGATGTTCTGGTCGAACCAGTTGAAGCCGGCGCCGATGATCGGGCCGAACTTGTGCATCGCCGGGCCGAAGTTGCGGCTGGCGAACAGCTCTTCGTAGAGCCAGCTGGCTTTGAAGCTGTCGACATAGTTGGTCAGTTCGTCACCACCTTCGGAGTCCGCGAACAGGCGCTCGGCCACGGCGTCGGCGGCGAGCATGCCTGACTTCATCGCGGTGTGGCTGCCTTTGATCTTGGCCACGTTCATGGTGCCCAGGTCGCAGCCAATCAAGGCGCCGCCTTTGAATACCATCTTCGGCAGCGAATTGATGCCGCCTTTGGCCAGAGCGCGCGCGCCGTAACTGATGCGCTTGCCGCCTTCCAGGTACTGGGCCAGCACTGGGTGGTGCTTGAGGCGCTGGAACTCATCGAACGGCGACAGGAAGGTGTTGCTGTAGGACAGGTCGACGATCAGGCCGACAACCACCTGGTTGTTTTCCAGGTGATAAAGGAACGAGCCACCGGTGTTCTCGTTGCTCATGATGTCCAGCGGCCAACCGGCGGTGTGGACCACCAGGCCTGGCTGGTGCTTGGCAGGGTCGATTTCCCAGATTTCCTTGAGGCCGATGCCGTAGTGCTGGGCGTCGGCGTCGCTGTCCAGGTTGAAGCGCTGGATCAGCTGCTTGCCGATGTGTCCACGGCAACCTTCGGCGAACAGCGTGTACTTGCCACGCAGCTCCATGCCGGGGGTGTAGACGCCTTCTTTGGGATTGCCTTCGCGGTCGACGCCGAGGTCACCGGTGATGATCCCGCGTACCACGCCGTTCTCGTCGAACAGCGCTTCCTGGGCGGCGAAGCCTGGGTAGACTTCCACGCCCAGGTTCTCGGCCTGCTGGGCCAGCCAGCGGCACAGGTTGCCCAGGGAGATGATGTAGTTGCCTTCGTTGTGCATGGTCTTGGGCACAAAGAAGTCTGGCACCTTGGTGGAGGCATCGGGGCTGCGCAGTACATAGATGTCATCACGCACCACCGGGGTGTTGAGCGGGGCACCGAGTGCTTTCCAGTCCGGGAACAGTTCGTTCAGGGCGCGTGGTTCAAACACGGCACCGGAGAGGATGTGGGCGCCGACTTCGGAGCCTTTCTCGACCACGCAGACGCTGATTTCTTTACCGGCTTCGGCGGCCTTCTGCTTCAGTCGGCAGGCGGCAGACAGGCCTGCCGGGCCAGCGCCGACGATGACCACGTCGAATTCCATGTATTCGCGTTCCACAGGCTATCTCCTACTCAAGGCTCAACAGGCTTTTTTTTCTAATGGGTGGAGGTTCGGTATCGTCTTGCAGCAACGGCAAGACCCACCTTTCTCTCTAGGTGGCGCATTATATCTACACCACCGGCAGCGTCCAATACAAACGTTTGTTTGAATTGCCCGCAGGCTAGGTAAATCAAAGCAACGCGGCTTATGACTGGCTATTTTGGCGTATTGACCAGAATAGGCGTTCCGGTCAATATACGGTCGGTTTTGCGCTTACCGTAGGCAGACTGCAGGTTTCAAGAGCACGTCCAAAAGCAAGACAGGTGACGCGCGCCCAAACGATGGCGCGCAGTTTACACGCTGCGATAAAGAATGACCTCTCAGTCACCCCTGACGAACGGTCATCATTTCCCGTGAGCAAGGTCATCCGCCTAAGTTTTTGGAGGTGCCCTTGTGTGCCGATGAGCATCAACCGCCAGGTTCGCCTAGGCGACTTTCTTTTCACCGGAGAGTAACGAGGAATCCATGAAGGTTCTTGTAGCTGTCAAACGCGTTGTCGATTACAACGTGAAAGTTCGCGTCAAGGCGGACAATTCCGGCGTCGACCTTGCTAACGTCAAAATGTCGATGAACCCTTTCTGCGAAATCGCTGTGGAAGAAGCTGTACGCCTGAAAGAGAAAGGCGTGGCGACTGAAATCGTGGTGGTTTCCATCGGCCCGACCACTGCTCAAGAGCAGCTGCGTACCGCCCTGGCCCTGGGCGCCGACCGCGCCATCCTGGTGGAGTCGGCTGAAGACCTGACCTCCCTGGCCGTTGCCAAGCTGCTCAAAGCCGTTGTCGACAAGGAACAGCCTCAGTTGGTGATCCTCGGCAAACAAGCCATCGACAGCGACAACAACCAGACTGGCCAGATGCTGGCTGCGCTGACCGGTTACGGCCAGGGCACCTTCGCTTCCAAAGTCGAAGTGAGCGGCGACAGCGTTGCTGTGACCCGTGAAATCGACGGCGGCGCACAGACCGTTTCGTTGAAACTGCCGGCTATCGTCACCACCGACCTGCGTTTGAACGAGCCGCGCTACGCGTCCCTGCCCAACATCATGAAAGCCAAGAAGAAGCCGCTTGAGTCGGTGACTCCAGAAGCTTTGGGCGTTTCCACCGCCTCTACCAACAAGACCGTCAAGGTTGAAGCACCGGCTGCACGCAGCGCGGGCATCAAGGTCAAGTCGGTGGCTGAACTGGTCGAGAAACTGAAAAACGAAGCGAAGGTGATCTGATCATGGCTATCCTCGTAATCGCCGAACACGACAACAAGGTGCTGGCTCCGGCTACCCTGAACACTGTGGCCGCTGCCGCTAAAATCGGTGGCGACATTCACGTGCTGGTAGCAGGTCAGGGCGCTGGCGCCGTGGCTGAAGCCGCTGCGAAAATCGCGGGCGTGAGCAAAGTCCTGAACGCTGACAATGCTGCTTACGCGCATCAGTTGCCGGAAAACGTTGCTCCACTGGTAGCAGAGCTGGGCGCTGGCTACAGCCACATCCTGGCTGCCGCCACTTCCAACGGCAAAAACATCCTGCCACGCGTTGCCGCGCAGCTGGACGTTGACCAGATCTCCGAGATCATCTCGGTAGAAAGCGCTGACACCTTCAAGCGCCCGATCTACGCCGGTAATGCCATCGCCACCGTGCAGTCCAACGCTTCGGTAAAAGTCATCACCGTGCGTGCCACCGGTTTCGACCCGGTTGCGGCTGAAGGTGGTTCGGCTGCCATTGAAGCCGTTTCCGCTGCCCACGACGCTGGCACTTCCAGCTTTGTTGGCGAAGAGCTGGCCAAGTCGGATCGCCCTGAGCTGACCGCTGCCAAAATCGTCGTTTCCGGCGGTCGTGGCATGCAAAACGGTGACAACTTCAAGCACCTGTACGCCCTGGCCGACAAGCTGGGCGCTGCGGTCGGCGCTTCCCGCGCGGCCGTCGACGCAGGTTTCGTACCCAACGACATGCAGGTCGGCCAGACCGGCAAAATCGTTGCGCCACAGCTGTACATCGCCGTCGGTATCTCCGGCGCGATCCAGCACTTGGCTGGTATGAAAGACTCCAAAGTGATCGTTGCGATCAACAAGGACGAAGAAGCGCCAATCTTCCAGGTAGCTGATTACGGCCTGGTTGCGGACTTGTTCGAAGCCGTACCCGAGTTGGAGAAGCTGGTCTAATCCAGTCGCTTCACTTATAAAGAGCCCGGTCTTGTGACCGGGCTTTTTTTTGCCCGGCTTTTTTGAATATCGGAGAAACCGCCATGGATCTGCGTCCCGTATTGCTGGCACTGACACTTGGATTGGCGCTACTGCCAAGCCTGGCGCTGGCCGCCGGCAAGTGTGAGCGCCTGGTGATTACCGGCAGCCCGGACGCGCCACCTTTGCTCTGGCGCGACCCCCAAGACCCGACACACCTGATCGGCGCCACCGCCGATGTACTGCAACAAGTCGGCAAGGACCTCGGCATTAAAATCGACCTGCTTTACGGCGGCAAACGCTCCCTGGCCCTGGATGAAGTGCGCAGCGGGCGCATGGATATTCTCGCCGATGCGCCGCTGAACCTCGGCGAGCTGGAAACCCTCGACTACATCCATCCGGCGCTGGTGCAAATCGACTACCTGGTGTGGACGCGCAAGGATTCGCCGCTGGTCTACGCCACCGCCGATGACTTGCACGGGCATACAGGCGCGGTCTCCGAACGCGCGCGTTTGAGTGCCGGTTTCGACACCTTCGCCGGTCAACAGCTCATCCTGCAACGCCTGCCCAGCCTGACGCCAGCATTCCAGAAACTGCTACTGGGGGAAGTCGACTACGTGCTCGCCGGGCGTTATTCGGGCATGGCCATGGCCCAGACGCTGGGCATGAGCAATGACCTGATCGCCCGCGAAATTCCTGTCGACCAGCCCGGCCTGTACCTGGCGATTTCCCACAACTCCGCCTGCAACGATCCGTGGCTGCGCGGACAGCTGGCGAAAAAGATGACAGAATTACCCGCGTCCGGTGTTGCGCAAGCCGCCCTGCAGCGCAACCTCGAACGCTGGAAAGCGCAATTGCAGCAACCCGTCGGCACCCCAGCAAAGTAAGGATTTTCAGTGACTCTTCGACCTCTTTTCGCGGCCCTCGCCGTTGTCGCTCTGGCGGGATGTGCAGCTGATCCTGCGCCGAATGAACAAATACGCCTCACCCAGCAAGCCTTGGAACAGGCCAATGCCGTGGGCGCCAGCACCGATGAATCGCCTGAACTGAAACTGGCCGAAGACAAGTTCGCCAAAGCCCGGGCCGACATGGCCGACCAATCCTACAAAGATGCGCGCATGCAGGCCGAACAGGCCGAGCTGGACGCGCGCCTCGCTGAAGCGCGGGTATTGACGCGCAAAAGCCAGGAGCAACTGAACGTGCTCAACACCCGCATCGCCCGACTGCGCAAACAATTGCAGTTGGGAGAAGCCCAATGAGCCCGCTGATCCGTGGTTTGAGTTGCGTGTTGCTGCTGGGCAGCGCGGCGTTGGGCGGTTGCGCCAGCCATCCCAACAGCGAGCAGGCGCTGCAACAAGCTGGCAGCGACTTCCAGAAGGTCAAGGAAGACGCGAATGTACTGCGCTTTGCGCCCAAGGACGTGATTCGTGCCGGCGAATCCCTGGCCCGTGCCGATCGCTTGTCCAGCTACTGGGGCAGCGGCCCCGACGTGGTGCACTACGCCTACCTGAGCCAGCGCTACAGTGAAATCGCCCGCGAGCACACTGAGCAAGGGCTCAACGCCGAGCGCGGCACCAAGCTGGAACTGGAGCGCCAACGCTTGCAACTGGCCCTGCGTGAGAGCAAGTTGGCCAGTGTGCAGCAGCAGGGCAAGTGGCTCGAAGAGCAAATCGCCAGCCTGACCACCACCCAGACCAATCGTGGCCTCGTGATGACGTTGGGCGATGTGTTGTTCGACACCGGTGACGCCGAGCTGCAAAACTCGGCCAACCGCACCGTGCTGAAGATCGTGCAGTTCCTGCAGTTGAACCCCAAGCGTGTGGTGCGCATCGAGGGTTATACCGACAACACCGGTGGCGAGCAGGAGAACCTCAAGCTGTCGCGCGACCGTGCGCAATCGGTGGCCGATGTGCTGATGGACCTGGGCATTGATGAAAAACGCATCCAGGTTGAAGGCTATGGCGACCAGTACCCCGTCGAGGCCAACGCCTCCGAGCGCGGCCGTGCGCAGAACCGTCGGGTGGAAATTGTGTTCTCCGACGAAAAAGGCCAACTGGGCGCCGCTCGTTAATAACGCCTGACGCAGATCAAACTGTGGGAGCGGGCTTGCTCGCGAATGCGGTATGTCAGTCAATGCATGTGTTGGCTGACCCACCGTATTCGCGAGCAAGCCCGCTCCCACATTTTTGTCCGACTTATACCCTACAGTTTTCTCTATCACTGCCGCCCGCGCTCGACTATTGTGGCAACTGTCCCCGTACACTTCTAAACTGTGCCGGTATGTTTCACACAAAAATAAAATACCCGTGAAATCGAGTGCTGCGTCATGACCAATCTGTTGCTTTACCAACGTATCGCCCAGCAACTGGCTGAGGACATCCGGCGCGGTGTCTATCAACCCGGCGAGCGCGTGCCCTCGGTGCGCAAGATGAGCTCACAGCTCAACGTCAGCCACGCCACGGTGTTGCAGGCGTATGCGAACCTGGAAGACCAGGGGCTGATCCGCGCGCGGCCGCAGTCGGGTTATTATGTGCACCAGACGCCTGCGCTTACGGCGCCGACGCCGGATATAGCACGGGTTGAGCGCCCAGGGTTGGTCACCCGCAGCAGCATTATCCAGCAGGTATTGGTCGAGTCGCGCCGCGAAGGCGTGTTCCCGCTGGGTGCGGCCGTGCCGAGTGTCGATTATTTGCCGGTGCGCGCGTTGCACCAGCAATTGGCCAAGGTCACCCGCTTCCAGAGCCCACGGGCCTTCAGCTACATGTTCAGCCCAGGTTTTGAACCGCTGCGCCGCCAGGTGGCGATTCGCATGCGTGATGCCGGCGTGGTGGTGGACCCCTCTGAAGTGGTGATCACCCATGGGTGCGTTGACGCGTTGCAGATGTCGTTGCGGGTGCTGACCCGCCCGGGCGACCTCATCGCTGCCGAATCACCGACCTATTATGGCTTGCTGCAACTGGCCGACCTGCTGGGCCTCAAGGTCATCGAGATCCCCAGCGACCCTTCTACGGGCATGAGCCTTGAGGCGCTGCAACTGGCGGCCAACCAATGGTCGATCAAGGCTTTGGTGCTGACCACGCGCCTGAGCAATCCGCTCGGCGCGACCATGCCTGAGGAGCGGCAGAAACAGCTGCTGCGCCTGGCCTCGGATTTCGATATCCAGATTGTCGAGGACGATATCTACGGCGAGCTGATGTTCGAGCTGGGCCGCACCAAGGCGCTCAAAGCCTATGACCGCCTGGACCGGGTGATCTACTGCTCGAGTTTCTCCAAGACCCTGTCGCCCGGCGTGCGCATCGGCTGGATGATCGCCGGCAAGTACCAGCAGGAAATCCAGCGGCTGCAGATGTTCAGCACCCACTCGGCGTGCAGCGTGACGCAGATGGGCGTGGCGGCGTACCTCGAGAACGGCGGCTATGACCGGCACCTGCGCTACATCCGCCAGGAATACCGCAAGAACCTCAGCGCGTTCCAACTGGCGGTGCAGCAGTATTTCCCTGAAGGCACGCAGATGACCCGCCCGACCGGCGGCTTTATCCTGTGGGTCAGTTTGCCGGGCAGGGTCAATACCCAGGAACTGCACGTGCGGGCGTTGCAGCAGGGCATCAGCATCGCACCGGGCGTTATCTTCAGTAATACGGAACAGTTTAACCACTGTATTCGCCTTAACTGCGGCACGCCGTGGAACCGCGAGGCAGAGCGGGCGCTGATGACGCTGGGGATGTTGGCCAGCCAGTTGTGCCAGGAAACCGCAGCGGGATTTCAAGCCTGAGCTGAGGCGCGTAAAGGGGACACTCATGTTGACGGGCTGATCACCAGGCTTGTCATGCTGCGCTCAAAAAGCGAGCATATGGCCCTCTGCCGTTAATGCTGTAGGCAATATGACCTCTATTTTTCGCGCTGTTGTGGTGATTGGCCTGTTAAGCCTGGGTAACGTCGGCACCGTCCTGGCGGCAGCCCCCGTGACTGAAAGCAAGCCCGCAGCCAGTACCGAACAGAAGACTCCCGCGAAGAAGCCGGCGCCGGCTAAAAAAGCCCCGGCGGCCAAGAAAAAGCCCGCCATCGTAAAAAAACGTGCACCGGTGGCGAGCAAATCCAAATCTGCCCACGAAGTGGCCCAGACCAAACTGCCACCGGCACAGTTGGACCTGTCCCTGCCCACCGAAATGGTCAGGCACTTGCAACCCCTCGGCACCATGCCTAAACCCAAGAGCGTGCCGCTGTTGCCGCCGATGTTTGCGGAAAAACCCACCGACAACAGCGCGTTCCAGATCAATGGCCGCCTGCTGAGCAACCAGATGCAGTTGCAACTGCGCAATGAAGAGCGCCGCGACATTGAAGGCGCCGCGCTGGATTTCGAATTCAAGCAATAAAATTGCGCGCTTAAGTGACGCACGCCCTTGACCATCTGTCGCAGACTGGTCGGTCACTTTTGTTTTGTGCGAAAAACCCCTGTTAGACCATTTTAAAACGGCTGTTTAAGGGCGTACTCTAGCCCGGCCATCCACATTGAGTCGTCGAGGACCTGCTGGTCATGAAATGCCGTGAAGGCTGTGGCGCATGCTGCATTGCCCCCTCCATCAGTTCACCGTTACCGGGAATGCCCAATGGCAAACCGGCGGGAGAACGTTGCCTGCACCTGTCGGTCGAACAGCTATGCCAGCTGTTCGGGCAACCGGAGCGGCCGGCGGTGTGCAGTGATTTCAAGGCTGACCTTGAGGTGTGCGGCAACGATCAGGCCGATGCGATCCGGTTGATCGGCTGGTGGGAGCAGATGACGGCGGCTTGATGGGCTTTACTATCGGAACTTCAAAAATAAGGAATACAACAATGGGTTCGCTGAAACGATTGGCTGTGTTGTGCGGTTTTACGGTGTTGTTTGCTGCCACTGCCCAGGCTGAAGATTGGCAAGTTGCCAAGGACGAAGACGGTATCAAAGTGTCCTTGAGCGAAATCGCCGGCTCCAAGTACAAAGCTTATCGCGGTGTCACCCTGATCAAAGCCCCTGTCGCCAAGATCCAGGCCCTGCAGGAAGACGTGGCCGGAGCCTGCGCCTGGATCCACGAATGCAAATCGCAAAAACTGCTCAAGACCGAAGGGGACAAGAGCTGGACCTACACCCAGTTCAAGGCGCCGTTCCCTGTGACCGACCGCGACTCGATCCTTGAGATCACCACCTCCAAGGCCGCCGACGGCACCGTGACCCGCAAACTGTTGGAAGTGCCGACCTACCGGCCCGAAGTCAAAGGTTACGTGCGCGTAGCTCAGGTGGACGGCTACTGGAAACTGGTGCCAAAAGGCGATAACCAGACCGAAGTCACCTACCAGGTACACACCGAGCCAGGCGGCAGCGTGCCCTCGTGGCTGGCCAACAAGTTCGTGGTCGACGCACCGTTTAACACCTTGAAAGCCTTGAAAGAACACGCTGAAAAATAAGCGCAGCTGATCCGGTGCCTCAGGCCTTGAGTGGAACGTTTGCCGACCGCTCAAGGTCCAGATAGATGTGAGCCCACACACGGGCTTTATCGAGGAGGCACCGATGCAAAAGTGGCAAATTACTTTCGTTGATGATCACGGCGAAACGTCCGTTGAGCAGTTCACTTGCGAACAAAAGCCTAGCCTCGAAGATGCGGCACACATGATCCGCAACAAGCTGGTGCCCGTGGCCGCCGAACTTGACCTCAATGACCTGGAGGGCCGCAAGCCCGAGCCTACGGTCAAAATCCTCAAAGATCAGAACAGCATCCAGATCCTCGACATCTCGCCCGCCGCCTGAACATTCCCTGTAGGACTACGAAACCCCTCTGGTGGAGGTGATAGCTTCGCGCTACTCTGCAATTGAGATCAGCGAATGAATCGCTAAGGTCTGGTCTTGTCAGCTACATGCTTGTTTTCCAGCGGTGTTGTATTTGCCGTAGTTCCCGCGCCAGTAGGGCGCGGGCTTCGGGAAGCACGGAAAGTCTATCCATCGGTTTGAGGAGGACGTTTCATGAGCACAGCCTATCAAGAAGACATCAGCACCAACGTACTGCGCCGGATGAAAGAAGGCGGGTTCGACTTCTCACGGTTTCACCCCATCGAGTTCTACGCCATTTTCCCGGATGAGGAACGTGCGCGCAGGGCTGCGGGTCGCTTTCGTGGGGAATCCCTGAATGCCCAGGTCAGCGCGCGCGATGACGGCGCCTGGTACCTGGAACTGAGCAAAATCATGTTCGCAACCTACGACGGCATAGGAGACTTCGAGCAAGACTTTGAAGCTGTGGTGGAACCGCTGGGCGGCATCATCGAAGGATGGGGCGTTAAGCAGGAGGTGCGTGGGTTACCCATGTAGTGCAATTTTTATGAGTAAAGCAGCGTATCGGCTGACCTTCGGGTCGGCCGATTTTGTGTGTGCTGTATGAAATCTGCTAACCGTGCGCCTTACTTTTTTTGCACCAAAAAAAAGCCACCCAAACAGGGTGGCCCAAAGGGAAGAGCGGTTCGCTGAAGCTGTAGGACGCATCCTGTTCAGCCGATGGACGTGATTATCCGCAAGCGTGGGCGGGCAGTGAAATCAACTCTGACTATGCTGTTGATAGTCAAAACCCGCATTACGATGAAGCGCGGGGCGTGGCGGCGGGCATTCTGCGCACCAGGAAGGTGCGAGCGGATTCCGTTGTTTATTCAACACACTGATTTTTAAGTGTTTATGCCGATGGCGCGGGCCTTGCAACACTGCATGCGTCCGAGTGACAAGGAGTACGGCATGACCCGCACTTATTACGATGAAATGTACGACGGGGCAGGCCAGGTCCGGCCCCATTACCGCGAGTTCGCCCGCTGGTTGGCCGACACGCCGGCCGAATTGCTGGCGCAGCGTCGGCGCGAAGCCGATTTGCTGTTCCACCGCGCCGGCATCACCTTCACGCTGTATGGAGACGAGCAGGGCACCGAGCGGCTGATCCCGTTTGACACCATCCCGCGCAGCATTCCCGCGAGTGAGTGGCGGATGGTCGAGCGTGGCTGCATTCAACGGGTCAAGGCATTGAACATGTTCCTGGCCGACCTGTACCACGAGCAGCGCATCATCAAGGCCGGCATCATCCCCGCCGAACAAGTGCTGGCCAATGACCAATACCAATTGGCCATGCAGGGCTTGAACCTGCACCGCGATCTGTATTCGCACATCTCCGGTGTCGACCTCGTGCGCGACGGTGACGGCACGTACTACGTGCTGGAAGACAATTTGCGCACGCCAAGCGGCGTCAGCTACATGCTCGAAGACCGCAAGATGATGATGCGCCTGTTCCCAGAACTGTTTGCGGCCCAGCGCATTGCGCCCATCGACCATTATCCCAACCTGCTGCTCGACACCCTCAAAAGCTCAAGCCCACTGGATAACCCCAGCGTGGTGGTGCTGACGCCGGGGCGTTTTAACAGCGCGTTTTTCGAACATGCTTTTTTAGCCCGTGAAATGGGCGTGGAACTGGTGGAGGGCGCCGACCTGTTCGTGCGTGATGACCGTGTGTTCATGCGCACCACCGACGGTCCCAAGGCGGTGGACGTGATCTACCGTCGCCTCGACGATGCATTCCTCGACCCGCTGGCCTTCAACCCTGATTCGATGCTCGGCGTGCCCGGCCTGCTGGCCGCGTACCGCTCGGGCAATGTGGTGCTGGCCAATGCGATCGGCACCGGGGTGGCGGATGACAAGTCGGTGTATCCGTTCGTTACCGAGATGATCCGTTTTTACCTGGATGAAGAACCGATACTGCAGAACGTGCCGACCTTCCAATGCCGCAAGCCCGATGAATTGTCCCACGTGCTGGCCAACCTGCCGGACCTGGTGGTCAAGGAAACCCAAGGCTCCGGCGGCTACGGCATGCTGGTGGGGCCGGCCTCTACGGCGGCGGAAATCGAAGCCTTTCGCGCGCGCATCAAGGCCAAGCCCCATGCCTATATCGCCCAGCCGACCCTGTGTTTATCCACCTGCCCGACCTTTGTTGAAAACGGCATCGCGCCACGGCATATCGACCTGCGCCCATTCGTGTTGTCCGGCAAGGAAACCCGCGTGGTCCCCGGTGGCCTGACCCGCGTGGCGCTGCGTGAAGGTTCGCTGGTGGTTAACTCGTCCCAGGGCGGCGGCACCAAAGACACCTGGGTGGTCGAGGATTGAACCATGTTGAGTAGAACTGCCTCGGATTTGTACTGGATGTCGCGCTACCTGGAGCGCGCGGAAAACCTCGCGCGCATGCTCGATGTCAGCTATTCGCTGTCGCTGATGCCCCAGGACGGGCGCGGTGATGGCCTGCACGAACTGGCCATGCCGCTGCTGATCACCGGCACGCTGGACGATTACCACGCGCGTCACGGCGAGTTGCATGCCGAGCGCCTGCTGCACTTTTTCGCACTGGATGCGGCCAACCCGGCGAGCATCTACAGCTGCCTCGGCGCCGCGCGGGCCAGCGCCCATGCGGTACGTGGGCGAATTACCGCTGACATGTGGGAAAACATCAACGCCACCTGGCTGGATATTCGCGATATCGCCCGGCAAGGGCTGAGCCGTTACGGCATGAGCCGGTTTTGTGAATGGGTCAAGGAGCGCTCGCACCTGTTCCGCGGCGCTACCTACGGCACCATCATGCGTAACGACGCGTTTCGCTTTATTCGCCTGGGCACCTTTATCGAGCGTGCCGATAACACCTTGCGCCTGCTCGATGCGCGCTACGAAATGGCCGGCGACCAAGCCGCCGCCGTCACCGACGGCACGGCCCACGCCTACTATCAGTGGAGCGCCTTGCTGCGCGCCCTGTCGTCGTTCGAGGCCTACACCGAGATCTATCGCGACGCGCCCGGCGCCCGGCAAGTGGCTGAATTACTGTTGCTGCGCGCCGATGTCCCGCGTTCGTTAAGGGCGTGCAGCGAAGAGATCGACCAGATCCTCGCCAGCCTGCCGGGCATCAATGGCCGTCCGGCCCAGCGCCTGGCCGCCGAAATGGACGCGCGCCTGCGCTTTACTGCGATTGACGAAATTCTCGAGGAAGGCCTGCACGCCTGGCTGACCGACTTTATCCCCTTGGTGCGCCAGTTGGGCGACGCCATCTACAGTTCCTACCTGGAGGCCGCATGAGACTCTCCATCAGCCACGAAACCACCTACCACTATGAGGACCAGGTGCGTGCCAGCATTCAGTACCTGCGCCTCACGCCCCACGACAGCGAGCGCCAGCATGTGATCAGTTGGCAGTTGGACTTGCCGCGCCCGGTGCGCGCGCAAGTCGACCCGTTCGGCAATATCCTGCACGTGTTGACCCTGGATGAGCCCCACGATGCGATCATCATCGGCGCCCGTGGCCAGGTGGATATCGATGAGTTGCGCGAGGCGGAACACGAGAGCCAGTCAGCGTTTCCGTTTCTGCGCAGCACGCGCCTGACAGAACCTGATGAGGCCTTGCTTGGGTTTGCACAACAGCACTGCCATCAACGTCGCGACCGCAGCGCGTTGATCGACCTGATGCACGCGCTCAACCAATCCATGGTCTACACGCCGGGCGCCACCGAAGTCGACACCTGCGCCGCCCAGGCCTTTGCCGGTCGGGCGGGCGTGTGCCAGGACCACACCCACGCGTTCCTGGCCTGCGCACGCAGCCTGGGGATTCCTGCACGGTATGTGTCGGGGTATTTGTACACCGAAGACAGCACGCACCTGGCCAGCCACGCCTGGGCCGAAGCCTGGCTGGATGACGCCTGGTACAGCTTTGACGTGACCAACCAACTGGCCCGACCGGAGCGGCATTTGAAGCTGGCGGTGGGTCTGGATTACCTCGACGCCTGCCCGGTGCGCGGCATGCGCCGAGGCGGTGGGCATGAGCAGATGCATGCCAAGGTGTTTGTGGCGCCGACACCGGTGATTTCGGTGCAGCAGCAATAATCTCCAGAACGAAGCTGATCAAATGTGGGAGCGGGCTTGCTCGCGAATGCGGTGGTTCAGCAATACGCAGGCTGACTGACCCACCGCATTCGCG
>NZ_CBFHAZ010000138.1:0-13205 GCF_965653655.1 Pseudomonas onubensis
AATGCGCAGTGTCAGT
Organism: Pseudomonas onubensis; assembly: GCF_965653655.1. Classification (NCBI taxonomy): domain Bacteria; kingdom Pseudomonadati; phylum Pseudomonadota; class Gammaproteobacteria; order Pseudomonadales; family Pseudomonadaceae; genus Pseudomonas; species Pseudomonas onubensis. Next base: position 17 of record NZ_CBFHAZ010000138.1, read on the forward strand.
CAATAAATCCACTGACTGATACACCGCATTCGCGAGCAAGCCCGCTCCCACATTTGGCCCGTGCTATATCGATCTCAACCCAAGGTGCGGCGCCGCAACAGCTTCCTGAAGGTCATGCCCCGCGCCAGGGTTACTTGGGCAGCCGGCACAAGTGCCACGGGTTGCGGTGCAGCAGCTTGGTCGAGTGGGCCAGGGCCAGGCAGGTGCGTGAGTTTCTCAGCGCCGGCGGCTCGGGGCCACCTCCGGGCTGGTGGGGTGAGGAGCGCATCCTGCGCCGTCGGCCGAGGTGCCGTATTGGCGGTGTGATCGCCAGCGTGCTTGTCTTCCAACCGTGGTGATGGCTTGTCCGTAACCGCCAGGCGCGAGGCCGACGCATTACCCGGCACGAACGCGCCGGTAACGATGCACAGCGACAGCATCAAAGTGGGCAAATGCTTCTTACGGGGACGCATGAACGGGCTCTCCAACCAGGGGATTCAGTTGGCGAGGTTACGGGCGATGGGATGGCTTGGCTGTCACAGGCTGTAACAGGCCTTCTATTCGGGCCGCAACGGCAGAATCAGGCTCATACGGGCGCCGCCCAACGGGCTGCGGGTGACTGATAATTGCCCGTTGTGCCACTGGGTCGCACGTTTGGCCAGTGCCAGGCCGAGGCCGAAGCCGCCGGGTTCGTCGCCGCCCATGGCAAGCCGCACAAACGGCTCGAAGATCTTTTCGCGGTTCTCGGCCAAGACGCCGGGGCCGTCATCGTCTACATGCAACACCACATGCTGCTCACCATGGTAAGTGGCGCTCACGCACACTCGATCACGCGCATAGGTGATGGCGTTGCTCAAGAGGTTGCGCACGATCAGGTGCAGCAGGGCGCGGTCGCCGATCAGTTCAAGCTGTGCAGGCTCGGTTTCCAGGCTCAACTGGCGATGGTGCCCATCCAACAACGCGAACTCCTGGTGCAGCCAGTCACGCAGGTTGATCGGCTCATGCTGCAAATCCGTCGGCGCGCCGGCCATCCGCGCAAAGGCCAGGCTGGCGCGAACCAGGGCTTCGAGTTCTTCAACATCGGTTTGCAAGCGCTCCTGAAGGCGTACGCGGGTCGGCGGGTCTTCGCTTTTGCTCAGCAACGTCAGGGCGAAACGCATGCGCGCCAGCGGCGTGCGCAGCTCGTGGGAGACTGCCTGGGAGACTTCGCGATGGCGTTCGCTCATGGCGCTGATATCCCGTGCATGCTGTTGCAAGGTCAGCAGCAGCGGCGTCCACTCCTTCGTCAGGGCGGGCAGCATCACGTTGGGTGTGCGTGCCAGCGTGCCCAGGCAGGTGTTGAGTGCATCCAGGTCTTTATTACGCCGCCGGTGCACGCGCAAACCGATGCCGAGCAGCAGTAAAACCGGCAAGCCGGCGACGCAGGCAGTGATCCAGAAAATCGGGAATTTCAGCAGGTCCTTGACCTCGGCACTGCCCCACATGGGGCCGAAGCGGATCACGGTTTCGTCGTCCAGCGGGAAGTAGCTAATGTCTTCGTCGCTGTTCAGCGCCGGCTGCTGGTGTTCGAGCATGACCATGGCCTCGGGCGGCAATTCGACGTCGTCATACGGGATCAGCTCTACCGGGTACTGGAAGTGCGCGCGCAGGATGTCCATGCGTGCTTCACGTTTCTCGGCGGGCAAGCCTTTGAGCTGCTCGGCCACCAGGTAGCCTGGGCCGGCCATCAAGCGCAAAAAGCTGTCTTCGCCGACAAACACCGAGGCGTTGGTACACAGCCACACCAGATAAAGGGTCAAGCTGGTCCAACCCACGCCCGCCACGGCCACCATCCACGGGCGCAGCTTAGACATGCTGGGCCTGCTGGGGGATTTCGACAAACAGGTAGCCTTGGGCCGTGATGGTCTGGATGGTCACCGGGCAGGCCAGGCTCATCAATTTTTTACGCAGGCGCGACACACGCATATCAATCGAGCGGTTAAGCCCGTCATATTCCAGGCCGCGCAAGCTCTGCAGGAGTTTCTCGCGGGTCAGTAACACGCCGCTATGGCGGGCAAAAATCGCCAGCAGTTCGAACTCGGCCACCGAGAACTGCAACGGCGTACCGTCGAGCCAGGCGAAATGGCTATTGAGGTCCAATCGAAACGCGCCCCACTGATAAGACGCATTGGGCGCCTGGCGATGACGGCGCAGCAACGAGCGCACCCTGGCCAGCAACAGCAGTGGGTCGACGGGTTTGACCACGTAATCGTCGGCGCCCACGTTGAAGCCGGTCAATTGCTCGGCGTTTTCATCCAGTGCGGTCATCATCAGGATCAACCCGGGGTAGCTGTCGCGGATCTGGCGGCACAGGGTAAAACCGTCGATGCCCGGCAACATCACGTCGAGGATCAACAACGCCGGTTTTTCATCGAGGATACGTTGTGCGGCACGATCGCCACGGTGCTCCACGGCAACGGTAAAACCTTCGGCGCGCAGGAACTCGGCCGTCAGCGCGGCCAAGGGGCGGTCATCTTCGATCAGCAACAGGGAGTCGGACATGCAAGGGCGCCATCGCCGGAGAATGGCGCAAGTGTTGCGCCCTTGTCCGGTGGTAGGCAAGGGCCAGAGCACAGCCGTCAGCGTACGCTGATCGTCGGGGGCACTTCCTTCGGCGCCTTCCAACTCAGCAATTGTTGTGTGTAGCCATAACTGGCCGCTTGGTAGTAGGTGATTGCGCGCTGGATCAACGGATCATCACTGCCCACGCGTAACTCCTGGCTCTCACCCAAGGCTTGATCGTGGCGACGCAGGCCCTGGCGTGGGCTTAAAATGGCCAGGTCCTTGCCGTCAAACAGGCCCAGATACTGGTAGTTGCCGACCACCACGCGCGGTGGCAACGGGTTGTCCTGCAACAGGTTGCGGCCGAAGAAGGTCGACTCGTAGCTCAGGTTGATCAGGCCCAGCAAGGTCGGCGCAAGGTCGATCTGGCTGGCCAGTTGCGCGGTTTCCCGGGCTTCGATCAGCTTGGGGGCATAGATGAACAGCGGGATCTGGTAGTTGGTGATCGGCAGGTCTTCCTTGCCCGCGCTGCCGGCGGTGTGGTCGGCGACGAACACGAAAATCGTGTTATCGAACCAGGGTTTCTGGCGTGCCGCTTCGAGGAACTCGCCGATAGCGTGGTCGGTGTATTTGACGGCGCCGTCACGGCCTTTACCGGACTTGATATCAATGCGCCCGTCCGGGTAGGTGTAGGGGCGGTGGTTGGACGTGGTCATCAGTTGCAGCAGGAAGGGCTGTTGCTTGGCGTAGTCGGCGTCGGCGAGTTTCAGGGTTTGCCGGTAGAGGTCTTCATCAGCCATGCCCCAGGCGTTCTTAAACGAAATTTCCGCTTCTGGCACACTGCTCTGATCGACGACCCGATAACCGTTGCCGCTGAAAAACGCGTTCATATTGTCGAAGTAACCGCGCCCGCCATAGACGAACACGCTGTCATAACCGACAGCACTGAGTTGTTGGCCAAGGCTTGCGAAACCGCTTTCACGGCCAATGCGCTTGACGATCGAGCGGCCGGGCGTGGGGGGAATCGCCAATGTGATCGCTTCCAGCCCACGGTCAGTGCGGGTGCCGGTGGCATAGAAGTTATTGAAGTACAGGCTTTGTTTACGCAGCGCATCGAGGTTGGGCGTCAAGTTGCTCTCATCGCCATTGCTGCCCATGTATTTGGCGCTGAAGCTTTCGATGGTCACCAGCACGATGTTGGGTTTACGCAAGGTGCCTGGGTTGTCGATAGTGCGGCGGATATCCAGCGGGTCTGTGCCGATAAAGCGCGCATTGGGTTCGCTGAGTTCTGCGCGCAGTTGTTTGGCGACAACATCGGTTGGCAGGCTTTTGTAGAACTGCGTGTAATCGAGTTCGTTATTGCGAAAGGCGGCAAAAAATTGGTAGGGGCCGTTGCTCGCCAATTCGTTCATATAGGCGTTGCCGCCTTGGGCTCGTGGGCTGTTCTGGCTGATCAATTGCAAACTGAGACCGGCGGCTAGCAACAGGCACAGGGCATTCAGCAAGCGGCCGCGCATTGGCGGGAGCGGGGCGTGCATCGCTGCATTGAACGGCTTGCGCAGGGCCAGGCTCACGACTATCGCCAGCATCGCTAACAAACTGAGCAGCTTGCCGATCGGGTAAGACTCCAGCAGGTTGTTCAACACCTCTTTGGAATACACCAGGTAATCGACGGCGATAAAGTTGAAGCGCACACCGAATTCATCCCAGAACAACCATTCAGCGACCGCAGTGAACAGCATGGCGAAGACGCTAACGGTGAGTACCGCTTGCAGGAACCAGCGGTGGCCGCGACGGCGCCACAGCGCGGGCGGGCACAGCAGCAGGTACAGGCCCAGCGGCAAGGCGGCGTATACCAGAAAGCTCAGGTCATAGAGCAAGCCCACGCCAAACACCGGCAGCAAATTGCCACCGACTTCATCCAGATGGGTGATCAGCAGCACGCTGCGGGTCAGCAGGAAAATCACCAGCCAGGTGGCGGTGACGAGCAGCAGAAAGCGCATAGGCGCTGTTTTGAAAAACCCCATGTCCATATTCCTTATATCGATGGGCGCGATGTTCGACCTGACACTGTAGTTAGTTTGTGAAGCTATAGTGAAAAACTTGTTGGAATATGTAATTGGTTGAAAACCTGTATCGACGTGGCCTCAAGGTCTATCCCTGAGCCACACTTGGCCTTAAGCTGCGCGGGCCACCAAGGCCGTTACTGCGTTCGGAGACACTGCCCATGCGAATTCTATTGGTTGAAGACAACCGCGATATTCTGGCCAACCTGGCCGATTACCTGGGGCTAAAAGGCTACACCGTGGACTGCGCGCAGGACGGATTGTCGGGCCTGCACCTGGCCGCCACCGAGCATTACGACCTGATCGTGCTCGACATCATGCTGCCCGGTATCGATGGCTACACCTTGTGCAAACGCCTGCGTGAAGACGCCCGCCGCGACACGCCGGTGATCATGCTCACCGCCCGCGACCAATTGGATGACCGGCTGCAGGGCTTCAAGTCCGGCGCCGATGACTACTTGCTCAAACCGTTTGCCTTGTCCGAGCTGGCCGCGCGCATCGAAGCCGTGCTGCGCCGTGCCCAGGGCGGCGGGCGTCGGGCCCTGCAAGTCGGTGATTTGAGCTACGACCTTGATACCTTGGAAGTGACCCGCGAAGGGCGCCTGCTCAAGCTCAACCCGGTGGGCTTGAAGTTGCTCGCGGTGCTGATGCAAAAAAGCCCGCACGTACTGCGCCGCGAAATCCTCGAAGAAGCCCTGTGGGGCGACGACTGCCCGGACAGCGACAGCCTGCGCAGCCACGTTCACCAATTGCGCCAGGTAATCGATAAACCCTTCGCCAAGCCGTTGCTGCAAACGGTGCACGGTGTGGGTTATCGCCTGGCCGAGGGCCGTGATGGAGTTTAAGCAAAGCCTTGCCCAGCGGATCATCATTGCCTTTGCGTTGATGAGTGCGTTGGTGGCAGGCGCCTTCGCGATGGGCATCGTTGCGACCGTGCATCTGGTGGAAGAAAAACTGATTTCGGCTGGCCTTGGCGGCGATCTGCAGCGCCTGTTGCTGATGGACAGCGTTGAGGACTGGAGCCACCGGCCCGAGCCCGACCAGCTGTTTTACTTCAGTGGCGGGCCTGGAGATTTCGAGCTGCCCAAAGACCTTCGGCACCTGGAGCCGGGCTTTCACGAAGTGTTCCGCGAAGCGCTGTCGTACCACGCCATGGTTGAAGTGGTGGATGGCCGCCGGTATGTGTTGCTGCAAGACCAAAGCGATTTCGAAGAGCGCGAGCGCGTGCTGTTTGCCGTGGTGCTGGTGGGCTTTGTGCTCAGTCTGGCCCTGGCGGTGTTCCTCGGTTGGGTGCTGGCCCGCAAGGTGATGGCACCGGTGGTGCGCCTGGCTCGCCAGGTGCGCCATCGTGACCAATTGCTGGGCTTGGCGCCGCCGCTGGCGCCCGACTACGCCGCCGATGAAGTCGGCGAGCTGGCCGTGGCCTTCGACGCCACTTTGGGCCGCCTGCGCGCGGCGTTGTCCCGTGAGCAATTGTTTACCAGCGACGTCAGCCACGAACTGCGCACGCCCTTGATGGTACTGGCCAGCTCCTGCGAACTGCTGCTGGAAAACCCGGCCATTGACCAGCGTGGTCGCAACCAGGTGCTGCGAATCGCCCGCGCGTGTGAAGAAATGCGCGAACTGGTGCAGACCTTCCTGATGCTGGCGCGTGCCCAGCACGATGATTCCGCCATGTCGGCCCAGGTCAACCTGACCCAGGTGGCCGAAGATCTGCTCGGCATCTGGCGCGGCCCCATCGAGCAAAAAGGCCTTGAGCTGATCTATAACCCCGGCAATCCCCTGGACACCCGCTACAACACCACCTTTTTGCACGCGGTGATGGGCAACCTGCTGCGCAATGCGCTGCACTACACCGAGCAAGGCTTTATTCGCCTTACGCTCGAACCGAGCGGCTTTATCGTCGAGGACTCGGGGGTCGGTATTCCCGAGGACAAACGTGAAGCGATGTTCGAGCCGTTTGTGCGCGGCAGCGAGAAACGCGGAGAAGGCCTCGGCCTGGGCTTGTCGCTGGTGCAACGCATCTGCGAGAGCCAGGGTTGGAGCGTCAGCCTGAGCACCATGGAGCCCAACGGCTGCCGTTTTCATGTCGAGTTGAGCCAGGTCAAACCCTGAGGGTGAACCTGGCCGTTATCCTGCCAGAGAACCCGCTAAATCGGCGAAGATGGCCCCATGCTATTGCTTGTATCTGTAAAGTCTTGAAATGTATGGGATTGGACAGGACAAGTTTTTCACAACGGGTTGACCTGTTGATCACAGTTTGCTGCTTAAGGTTGTAGGCATCAGCTACTGGAGATCCGTTGATGTCTACCCCGATCAAGCTCGATTTTTCCGAAAAGTACGACGATCAGCACGCGCAGAATTATTTGCTCAAGCATCAGGACAATCTGGCTCGCCGGCTGTCCCACAAACGCGACGAGCAATTGGCGCGCGGCGCGTTGGCCATGGCTGGCGAGCCGGGCCTGGTGCTGGACCTGCCTTGCGGTGCCGGGCGTTTCTGGCCATTGTTGGCGGAGAAGCCCAACCGTGTGATTATCGGGGCCGACAATTCGGCCTCTATGTTAAAAGTCGCCACCATCGCTCAACCGGCGGAGGTGGTGAAGCGGGTACGGCCTTTGCAGACATCAGCCTTTGATATCGATTTACCTGATAACTCGGTCGACAGTATTTTCTGCATGCGCTTGATGCACCACATTGGTGATCCGGTGCACAGGTTGGCAATTCTGAAGGAGTTTCAGCGGGTTACCCGCGACAGCGTGATTATTTCGCTGTGGGTGGATGGCAATTTCAAGGCTTGGAAACGCAAACGCGCCGAAGCCAAACGTCGCAAGAAAGGTGAGCAGGAAGGTTACCAAAACCGGTTTGTGTTACCGGCTGCTACTGTCGAGGCAGAATTTGAGCAAGCCGGTTTCCGGGTCCAGGAATCCCTGGACTTCATGCCGCTCTACGCCATGTGGCGAGTCTATGTATTGCGTAAGAGGTAACAGGATGGCAGTTGAGTGCGTATCAGGCAGTCACGTAGCTCCCGAAGAACGATTTGATTTTTTCTGGCGCCAGCAGGGCGAGTGGGTCGAGGAACCCAACCGCCGACGCGGTGGTGAAAGCGGTGTGCAGCGGGTGGTCAGCCCAAATGGCCGCTTGCTCTACAGCAAGCGCCAGACCGGGCATATCTACCGCAGTTGGCTTCACCCATTTGGTCGCCCGACCGTGTTGCGCGAACGTGACGCCCTCAAAGGCCTGCGTTCGCTGGATGTACGCGTACCGGAACTGGTGTTCTGCGGCGCGCGCCGTGACCCCGAGCACCAATGGAAAGCCTTGTTGGTGACAGCGTCCCTCGACGGTTTCGACGAGATTGAAAACTGGTACGCCGCCGGCGGTCGTGAGCAGTACGGCGAGTTGGTTCACGAGCGCATGCTCAAGGAATTGGCGGGCACCCTGGCGCGTATGCACAAGGGCCGCTGGCAACATGGTTGCCTGTACATCAAGCACATTTTTGTACGCGTGACCGGCGAAGGCGACTCGGCCAACGTGGAAGTGGCGCTGCTGGATTTCGAGAAGTGCCGTCAGCGCTTGACCGCTTATCGGGCCGCCTCCCATGACATGCTGCAACTGCGTCGCCATTCGTCGTGGAGCAGTGCCGATTGGGAAAAACTCAGCTACTTTTACGAGACGGCGTTTGGCAGCGCTATCAAGGGTTTAAGTAGATGAAGCTAGAAATAGCACGAGGTGTGTTCCTGGTCGGCGCGTTGGGCATTGCAGCCCTGGCGCTGGCTGCGTGGGAACAACCTCGCACACAAGTGCTCAGTGCGGTGCAGGGCAGCGGGCAATGCCTGCTGCCACGCGTTGCCAAGGCCAGTATGGCGGCCAAGCCGGATCATGATTTGCTGTTGTTCATGTTCGGCATGTCCCAAGGGATGAGGCCGCAGAGTTGAAAAGATTCAACCCCCCGACAAAAGGGCCTTGCGATGCGAGGCCCTTTTTTTTTGTCTCAAATTATCAGGTGCAAGTGGTTGTCCCAAAGCCCCGAGGGCAGCTCCAGCGGCGTGGCCACCAACTGCGGCTGGCGGCAATCGTAGAAGCGGCAACGGCCCTGGCCTGAAGTAACGACAAAGCCATCCGTCACCGCGCCGACTCCGGCGCAGTCGGGCAACGGCCCGTCCAGGCGCAGCGCACCGCTGTCCATGTCCCAGATAAAAAACCGATTACCCCGAGGCGCCGTCAGTGCGACCAGACGCAGTTCGCTGTGCACGGCGACGCTGGCGGTGTAATGCCCCATGGCTTGCAGTTGCTCATCGGCCACCGGGAACGCCGCGAACGGCTGCCCTGGGCGTTTGATCGCGAGCAACTCGGAGCGCTCCTGGGACGGCCCCATGAACTGCTGCCCGGTGAGGATGGTGCCATCGCTGGCGATCCCCATATGCCGCACGCTGTTCATCTGTTGGCCCAGGGTTTCCTTGCTGATCAGGCTGCCGTCGCGGTGCATCAGCACCAGGCTCGGTTCCATGGCATTGAGGTTCATCTCCACACGGCTTTCGGCTTCGGTGCGAATGCCGCCGTTGGCCACCACCAGGGTTTCGCCGTCGGGCATCCACGACACCTGATGCGGGCCGATGCCATGGGTGGAGATTTCGCCGCTGTGCACCAGCCGCTCACCCTCGAACTTGTACACACCGAGCAGGCCACGGCCGGGGTCGGAGGTGTCGTTCTCGGTGGCGTACAGCCAGTCACCGCTTTTGTGGATGACCGCGTGTCCATAGAAATGGCGTTTAGCGTTGGACGTGATGGTTTGCAGCAGCGTGCCAGTACGCAGGTCGATCAGGTAACTCTCGGTGCCCGGGCGACGGGCGACGAACAGCGCAATTGGCCGTGTCGGGTGGTTGATGATGTCATGGCAGCGCTGGCCGACCTGGGTGGCAAACACTTGCGTGCCGTCCAGGCGAAAACCCACGGCATAGTGCTTGCCGTCCGCATCATCGCGGGCCGACAGCAGCAGCGGCCCCTGTTTTTTTTGTTTGAACAGCGTCCAGCCACCCAACGTCAGTGCGCTGAGCAGCACACTGCCCACCGCCAAAGCCTGTCGCCTGAGCATCATCAGTCACCGTCGTTAGCGTTAAAGCCCAGTTGGATGCCCAGCGCCTTGGCCAAATCACCTTCGTGCAGGCGGTGGACGACGTTGAGGCTGTCGTAAATGTCGTTAAGTTGCTGGCGCCCGGCATCGTCGGCCAACAATTCGTTGAGCGTGCGCTGGTTGCTGTCGAACAGCTTGAGCGAGGCGGCGTAAGCAGCGTCGATCTTGTCGGCCAATGGCTTCTGCTCGGACGGTAACAGGCCGCGCAGGCCCTTGTTGTCGACGCCCACCCACACAGTCTGCGCTGCCGCAAGGCTGGCTTGCAGGCTTTGCAGGGACGATTGGCTGCGCCAGGCATCGGCCTGGAACGGTTGTGCAATGCCCTTGGTCTGACGGCCCATCGGCGTGCCGAGTTTTTTCTTCAAGGTATCCAGCGCGGTGACCTGCACGCGCAGCAGGTCAGCGATGGCCTCGTGGGAATCGGCGTAGCGCTGGTTCGGGAACTTGGTCATCTGCGCGAGCATGCCGTCGGTGCTGTTCCAGCTGGCCAGGATCTCTTCGGCCAGGGTTTTCTGGCGCTCACCAATGGCCACCAGCAGTGGGCAGTAACGGGCCTTCTGGGCTTCGTCGGCGACGTCGGGCTTGGCATCGTAGAGGATGTATTCGTAGGCCGACAGGCCTTGTACCACCACGCTGGACTTGGCCAGGGCGGCGCCGTCGATCTGCGGCTGGGCGCTGACCAGTTGCTCGACCTGGCGGCCCACCAGGTTTTTCTTGTCCGGCCAGAACTGCACTTGCCACGAACGGTTGCCTTCGGCCAGCGGGCCGATCAGCAGCGGTTGCAGCTCAGCCCAGGCTTTTTGCGCGTGCAGGAAGTCGGCGCGGGCGGTCTCCAGGCTTTCCTTGCCCTGGCAGTAGGCGAGGGCGCTGACGGCCAGTTGGCGGTCGGCTTCAACCCAGCGGCTGTAGGTGGGCAGGATCACTTGCTTGGCGATGGCCGCCGAGGTCACCGCTTGCGGGTCCTGGGGCGAGCAGGCGCCGAGGGCGAGGGCGGCAAGGCTAGTAAATAGCAACTTGGGACGGAACATGTCGAGCTCCCTTCTGTAAGTGTGGCAATGCTTATAAAGAATTCAGGAACGCCAGCAACGCAGCGCGCTGCTCGGCATTAAAGGACAACACATGTTGCTGCGCCGTTTGTGCTTCACCGCCATGCCAGAGCACGGCTTCGAGCAGGTTGCGGGCGCGGCCGTCATGCAAAAACTGGGTATGACCACTTACCGCCTGCGTCAGGCCAATGCCCCACAACGGCGGCGTGCGCCAGTCGCGGCCGCCGGCCTTGAACTCGCTGCGGTGGTCGGCCAGGCCTTCGCCCATGTCGTGCAACAGCAAGTCGCTGTAAGGGCGAATCACCTGGTTGGCCAATTCAGGTTCGGCGGCTGCGGCGGCCGTGGTGAACGTCGGCTTATGGCAACCCTGGCAACCGGCCTGGTAGAACAGGTTTTTGCCGGCAAGCACCTGCGGCGTGTTGACGCCACGGCGCGCCGGCACGGCGAGGTTGCGGGTGTAGAACAGCACCAGACGCAGGATGTTATCGCTGACTTCCGGCTCGCCATCGGGGCCATTGCCGTTGGGCGCCTGTTTGCAGGCGACTTGGGCGTCGGTGCAGTCATCAAAGGGTCTCAGTGACGTGGTGAGGCCCATATCACCAGAAAACGCGTGAACATTTTGTTGATTGAGGTTGGGTTGCCCGGCTTTCCAGCCAAAACGACCGAGTACGGTTTGGTGCTGCGCGTCATCCCAGACCCAATTGGCGCGACCGACGAGGGCTTCCTTGTCGGCGGTTTTCGCGTCGGTGTTGCGCAGAATGTCGGCGTCGCTGATGGCTTCGAGCAGACCCAGGCCGATCATCGGTGGCGCAATCCGCGCCGAGAAAAGTGTTTCGGGATGCATCGGGCCGTAGCCCAACTGGGTGATTTGCAGGTTTGGCTTGCGCAACTCGACCACGCTGCCGTCCTTGAAGGTCACGTTGACGGGCGTGTAGTCGACCCGCACTTTGCCTTCAGGCGCCACGCCCGGCACGGCCATGTCCTGCAGTTGCCCACCGTAGACGGGCTCGGGCACCACGCCGATCTGCTCGATGAGCCTGGCATCGACAGTCGCAGGCGGGATCGACAGGCGCACCAGCATCGACACCGCATTCGGCGCGTCGGGCAGCGGCGGATGGCCACGGCCGTCCTTGATATGGCAGTTCTGGCAAGCATTGGTGTTAAACAGCGGGCCCAAGCCATCACGCGCGGTGGTGGTGGACGGCGCAATCACCCAGGGGCTGCGAAAGAAGCTGTTGCCGACGCTGAAATCCAGGCGGCGGGTGGGCGCCAGGTTGGCCGAGGGCAGAGAAAACGCGTTCTGGTCGCGCTTGTTCACCGTCGTCGCGCCGCCCGCCCGTGATTCACCTGGCTCAGCCTTGGTAAACCTGGGGGCGTCATCGCAGGCAGTCAGGCTCAAGGCCAGCAATGCTGCGCACAGACGAAGAGGCGAACGGAACATCGAGTTTCCTGCGACTAAGGCGAAAAATAGGGTCGCAGAGTCTAACAGGGCGGGGCGGATTGAATAAGAGCAATTATCGTTTGGTGGTATCCGATTCATTCCCGCTAGAATGACCGCACATTTTTTTCTGGAGGTGGCCAATGCAGGCTCTCGACGCTTTGCTCAACCGTGTTTCCGTGCCGCGTCTGCTGGAACCGGCGCCGACCCAGGAGCAGCGCGATGTGCTGTTCGCCGCCGCCATGCGCGCGCCCGACCATGGCCAACTGCGCCCATGGCGCTTCCTCACGGTAGAAGGCGCCGCCCGTGAGCAGATGGGCACGCTGCTGGCCGAAGCCGCACGCCTGCAGGACGCTGATGCGCCGCAAGCTGCTATCGACAAGGCTCAGAATGGGCCGCTGCGTGCGCCGTTGGTGGTGGTGGTGATTGCCCGCCTGCAAGAACACTTTAAAGTGCCTAAATCCGAGCAGTTGCTGGCGGCTGCGTGTGCGGCCCACGGTATTTTGCTGGCGGCTTATGCGCAGGGGATTGGGGCGGTGTGGCGCACCGGTGAGTTGTCCTATTCGGCCCATGTGGCTAAAGGCCTGGGGCTGACGGCGGATGAGGAGGTGATTGGCTTCCTCTATTTGGGTACGCCGCAGAACCCGCCGCGTACGGCGGCTAAGGAAGATGTGGCGGCGTTTGTTCAGGCTTGGACTGGCCTCTGAATTGGCGCGGGTGTGATTTTTGTGGTTTGCCTAGCGGTTTGTCGGTTGGTGTACATATCCGTTGCTGCGGTACGGGCAACTTAGGGTTCCGCCCTTACGGCGGCTCACTTTTGGAAAGACCGGAATGCCGGCCCAGCCAAAAGTAAGCAAAAGGTCTTCGCCCCACCACTCGGTGCCTCGCCTAGGCTCGGCATGCCCGCACTCCGGCTTGAATCCGTGGGCCGCCGCGATGGGCCATCCTTGGCCCAGCGCGGCTAACCCGGCGTCCTGCCGGGTTACCCACG
>NZ_CBFHAZ010000139.1:0-13175 GCF_965653655.1 Pseudomonas onubensis
CGCGAAAGCGGTGTGTCAGTCGCGAAAGAAGTTGACTGAACCACCGCATTCGCGAGCAAGCCCGCTCCCACATTTAGATCTCAGTGTTCTGAAAAAATCAGTGCTTGCTCTGATCCTGCGGCATGGCCAGCAGTTGCTTTTCCTGGTTCCAGTCGAACGGCTCATCGTTCTGTTCGGCTTCATAGCGACGTTCTTCCAGAGACTGGTACAGGTCCAGTTCTTCATCGGGCATGAAGTGCAGGCAATCACCGCCGAAGAACCACAGCAGGTCGCGGGGCACCAGGTGGGCGATCTGCGGGTAGCGCAGGATGACCTGGCTCATCAGGTCCTGGCCCAGGTACTGGCTTTCGATCGGGTCGATCGGCAGCAGGGCGCGCAATTCGTCGAAGCGCTCCAGGAACAGGGTATGGCTTTCCTCGGGCACCTGTTCGGCTTCGCCGACGGCAACCAGGATGCTGCGCAAGTGGTCGAGCAAGACGAGATGATCGGCAACGACGTTGGACACGAGATAAGTCCTCTAAAGCAAAAACGGGCGCGAGAGTATATAGCTCACGCGCCCGTTTTTATATGACCGCCTGACTCAGCGGATTTTACCCTCAGCCTGGGTCAGCTCTTCCTTGCTGAAATCATCCACATCGATCACCTTGCGGCGCGCGGCTTCGGCGTCGCGCAGGGTTTGCGCTTCGGCCGGTTGCAATACGCCCGCGTGCAGCGCCGCGTCGATGGCATGTTCGCCGGCGGCCGGTTTGACCTGGCCGCTTTTGAGCGCCGTGTGGAGTTTTTTCTGCAAGGGGTGGCTGGCACCCAGCAGGTCGTAGGCGTGTTGCAGCGCGCCCACAGGGTCTTCTGCCGATTGCGGGCGATAGCAACCCGCCAGCAACTCTTCCAGGGTCGGGTCGCCTTTGGCACGGCCAATCACCGCAGCCACTTCGGCGTCCAGCGCATCGGACGGCCCGGTATGACGACGGCCGAACGGGAACACGATCACTCGCAGCAGGCAACCGAGGACCTTGTTCGGGAAGTTGCTCAGCAGTTCATCCAGGGCACGTTCCGATTCGCCGAGGCTTTCTTCCATGGCCCAGGCAAACAGCGGCTCCAGGTGATCCGGCGAGTCCAGGTCGTGATAACGCTTGAGCGCCGCCGAGGCCAGGTACATATGGCTCAGCACATCACCCAGGCGCGCCGACAGGCGTTCGCGGCGTTTCAGCTCGCCACCGAGCAGCATCATGCTCAAGTCGGCGAGCAGGGCGAACGCGGCAGCCTGACGGTTCAACGCGCGGAAGTAACCCTGGCTCAGACGGTTGCCCGGGGCTTTTTCGAAATGGCCAATGCCGAGGTTAAGCACGAGTGTGCTGGCGGCGTTACTCACGGCGAAGCCGATATGTTGCATCAGCAGGCCATCGAACTCCTTGAGTGCCTGGTCATGGTCTTCACGACCGGCCAGCGCCATCTCCTTGAGCACAAACGGATGGCAGCGGATTGCGCCCTGACCAAAGATCATCAGGTTGCGCGAGAGGATATTCGCGCCCTCCACCGTGATGAAGATCGGCGCACCTTGCCAGTTGCGGCCCAGGTAGTTGTTGGGGCCCATGATGATGCCTTTGCCGCCATGCACATCCATGGCGTGGCTGATGCACTCGCGGCCGCGCTCGGTGAGGTGGTACTTGAGGATCGCCGACAACACCGAGGGTTTTTCGCCAAGGTCGACGGCATTGGCGGTGAGCATGCGCGCGCTGTCCATCAGCCAGGCGTTGCCGCCGATGCGCGCCAGGGCTTCCTGGATACCTTCAAAGGCCGACAGCGGCACGTTGAACTGCTCGCGCACCTGGGCGTATTGGCCGGTCACTAAACTGGTGAACTTGGCCGCGCCGGTGCCAACCGCAGGCAGGGAGATCGAACGGCCAACCGACAGGCAGTTCATCAGCATCATCCAGCCCTTGCCGAGCATTTCCTGGCCACCGATAAGGAATTCCAGGGGGATGAATACGTCCTTGCCGGAGTTGGGGCCGTTCATGAACGCTGCGCCCAGCGGCAGGTGGCGACGGCCGATTTCGACGCCGGGCGTGTCGGTGGGGATCAGCGCCAGGCTGATGCCCAAGTCTTCTTCCTCACCCAACAAGTGGTCCGGGTCATGGGCCTTGAAGGCAAGGCCCAGCAGGGTCGCGACCGGGCCAAGGGTGATGTAGCGTTTTTCCCAGTTCAGGCGCAGGCCCAGGGTTTCCTTGCCTTCCCATTCACCTTTGCAGATCACGCCGGTGTCGGGCATGGCGCCGGCGTCGGAGCCCGCCAGTGGGCCGGTCAGCGCGAAACACGGTATATCGTCACCACGCGCCAGGCGCGGCAGGTAGTGGTTGCGTTGTTCGTCGGTGCCGTAATGCAGCAGCAGCTCGGCGGGGCCGAGGGAGTTGGGGACCATCACGGTGGAGGCCAGGTCGCCGCTGCGGGTGGCGAGTTTCATCGCGACCTGGGAGTGGGCATAGGCGGAGAAACCCTTGCCGCCATATTCCTTGGGAATGATCAGGGCGAAGAAGCCGTGGGTCTTGATGTGCTCCCAGGCGGCGGGCGGCAGGTCCATGGCCTGGCCGATTTCCCAGTCGCTGACCATCGCGCAGAGTTCTTCGGTAGGCCCGTCGATAAACGCCTGTTCTTCGTCGGTCAGTTGCGCCTTGGGGTAGGCCAGCAACTTGTCCCAATCGGGGCGGCCGCTGAACAGTTCGCCGTCCCACCACACGGTGCCGGCATCGATGGCGTCGCGCTCGGTCTCGGACATCGGCGGCAGGACTTTCTGGAACCAGCTGAACAGCGGCTTGGTGAAGTATTGGCGGCGCAGGTCGGGCAACAACAGGGGCACGGCCACGGCGGCGATCAGCACCCAGAAGATCACCAGCAGCCAACCCGGTGCATGGCTCCAGGCACCCATCGCCAGCAGGTAGACGGCGACCACGCCCAGCGCGGGCAGGGGCGCGGTGCGGCGGTGTGCCAGGTAGGCAATGCCGACCACCAGAACCAGTATCCACAACAACAGCATATTCAATCCTCCGTGAAACCAAGGGCGAAACCACCATGGAGCTTAGTCGGCATCCGAAAAAGCGCGGTGGCGAGGGTGTAACGAGTTGTGCTGGCGCACGCCGACATTTGGCCGAATCGTCGTTATCTCCACGGCAGACCTGTCGTTAGACTCAAGGCTTACCTTGGAGATAAAGCTCATGGATACGTACTTGAATCCCAGCCGCTTCATCGATAGTGACCACCCTGCGGTGGTGGAGTTCGCCGAAAAACATCGCGGAACTCGCCCGGATTTAAATGACCAGGCGGTCAGTCTCTACTTGGCCGTGCGTGAGGCGATTCGCTACAACCCGTACACCTTCAGCCGTGACCCGAGTACCCTCAGTGCCAGCTTTGCCCTGGCTGCCCGCGAGAGTTATTGCGTGCCCAAGGCCACCTTATTGGCCGCCTGTGCCCGCCATTGCGGGATCCCGGCGCGCATTGGCCTGGCGGATGTGCGCAATCATTTGTCGACACCGCGCCTGCTCGCGTTGCTTAAAAGTGATGTGTTCGCCATGCATGGCTATACCGAGTTGTACCTGCACGGCCGCTGGGTCAAGGCCACGCCGGCGTTCAACAGCCAACTGTGCGAGTTGTTCGATGTGCCGCCGCTGGCGTTCGATGGGGTCAACGACAGTGTGTTCCACGCTTTCAACCGCCAGGGCCGGCGCTCGATGGAGTATGTGCTGGACCACGGGCAGTTCAGCGATGTGCCCGAAGCGTTTTTCTTCGCGCATATTCAGCAGTGTTACCCTCATCTGTTTGCCGACGACATGCCGATCCTGCTGGGCGACATGCACAGCGATTTGAGCCGCGCGTGAACCGGCGTATGCTGCTGCGTTCATCAAGCCATGTTCATCAACGATAAGGCGCGGTCATGCTGAAAATCTGGGGTCGTAAAAATTCATCAAACGTCAGGAAGGCACTGTGGTGCGCCGAGGAGCTCAGCCTGGACTATGAGGCAATTGATGCGGGCGGGGCTTTTGGTGTGGTCGACACGCCGCAATACCGGGCCTTGAACCCCAATGGCCGGGTGCCGATGATCGAAGACGGCGACTTTGTGTTGTGGGAATCCAACACCATCGTGCGTTACCTGTGCGCCAAGAGCGCGTCGGATTTTTACCCGAACGACCTGCAAGCCCGGGCCAACGCCGAGAAGTGGATGGACTGGACCACGTCCACACTCGCCGATCCGTTCAAGGCGGTGTTTTGGGGCATCCTGCGCACTCCGGCAGAAAAACAGAACTGGGACAGCATCAATGCCGGGCGCCAAGCCTGTATCGATGCGCTTGAAACCGTCGACCAGGCCCTCGCCAGGCAACCCTACCTGTCCGGCGAGCATTTCGGCATGGGCGATATCCCTTTGGGCTGCTTTGCCTACGCCTGGTTCGAGATGCCCATCGAACGCCCGGCTATGCCCCATCTAGAGGCCTGGTACCAGCGCCTTAAAGACCGCCCGGCCTACCGCAAGGCCGTGATGACCGCGTTGACTTAATACCCACTATTAATACGGGTGACTGTACTTGTGCGGCGCGGCCAAGCACCATGCTTGTCATGCGCCGCCGTTGAACTACGTGCGCTGCGCGCTTATCTACTCTTTCTATTCCCTTCTCTGGTGCGTAATCCGATATGAGTTCCGCTCTGTCCATCCGGCAGCTAACCAAAACCTACGGCAACGGTTTCCAGGCCCTGAGTGGTATCGATCTGGACGTTGCCGAAGGTGACTTCTTCGCCTTGCTCGGCCCCAACGGTGCCGGCAAATCCACCACCATCGGCATCCTCTCCACCCTGGTCAACAAAACCAGCGGCTCGGTGAATATCTTTGGCCATGACCTGGACAAATCCCCGGCGGCGCTCAAGCGCTCCATCGGCGTGGTGCCCCAGGAGTTCAACTTCAACCAGTTTGAAAAGACCTTCGACATCGTCGTGACCCAGGCCGGTTACTACGGCATCCCGGCGAAAATCGCCAAGGAACGCGCCGAGCAGTACCTGACCCAGTTGGGCCTGTGGGACAAGCGTGATGTGCCATCGCGTTCGTTGTCGGGTGGCATGAAGCGCCGCCTGATGATCGCCCGCGCGCTGGTGCATGAACCGCGCCTGCTGATCCTCGATGAGCCAACCGCAGGTGTGGACATCGAGCTGCGCCGTTCGATGTGGACCTTCCTCACCGAGCTGAACGAGAAGGGCATCACCATCATCCTCACCACCCATTACCTGGAAGAGGCTGAGCAGCTGTGCCGCAACATCGGCATCATCGACCACGGCACCATCGTCGAGAACACCAGCATGCGCAACCTGCTGGGCCAGTTGCATGTGGAAACCTTCCTGCTGGACCTGAAAAACAACCTGTCGGTGGCACCGCAACTGCTCGGCTACCCAAGCCGCCTGGTGGATGGCCACACCCTGGAAATCCAGGTGGACAAGGCCATGGGCATCACCGCGTTGTTCACCCAGTTGGCGGCCCAGAGCATCGAAGTGCTGAGCCTGCGTAACAAAACCAATCGCCTTGAGGAGTTGTTTGTGTCCCTGGTGGAGAAAAATCTGGCGAAGGTGGCGGTATGAGTTCCGAACTGCAACCCAACCTCGTCGCACTGCAGACCATCGTTTACCGCGAAGTGAAGCGCTTTACCCGGATCTGGCCGCAAACCCTGCTGCCGCCGGCGATCACCATGGTCTTGTACTTCGTGATCTTCGGTAACCTGATCGGCCGCCAGATTGGCGACATGGGTGGCTTCACCTACATGGAGTACATCGTGCCGGGCCTGATCATGATGTCGGTGATCACCAACTCCTACGGCAATGTGGTCTCGAGCTTTTTCGGCAGCAAGTTCCAGCGTTCCATCGAAGAACTGATGGTCTCGCCGGTGTCGCCGCACACCATCCTGATCGGCTACACCCTGGGCGGCGTGCTGCGCGGCTTGATGGTCGGGGTGATCGTGACCTTGCTGTCGCTGTTCTTCACCCACCTGCAGGTGCATCACCTGGGGGTCACCATTCTGGTGGTGGTACTGACCGCAACGATCTTCTCGCTGCTGGGCTTTATCAACGCCGTGTTTGCACGCAACTTCGATGATATTTCGATCATCCCCACGTTCGTGCTGACGCCGCTGACCTACCTGGGCGGGGTGTTCTACTCCATCACCTTGCTGCCGCCGTTCTGGCAGACCGTGTCGCTGGCCAACCCGGTGCTGCACATGGTCAATGCCTTCCGCTACGGCATTCTGGGCGTGTCGGATATCAAGATCAGCGTGGCGATCACCTTCATGCTGGTGGCGACCGTGGTGCTGTATGTGGGCTGTGCGCGGTTGCTGGTGAGTGGGCGCGGGATGCGTACTTAAGCAGCAGTCATACGCGTTAAAAATGTGGGAGCGGGCTTGCTCGCGAATGCGATATGCCAGTCGACGGATTTGTTGACTGACACACCGCCTTCGCGAGCAAGCCCGCTCCCACATTTGGTTTTGTGCAAGGCCTTTATTTTTTCAGCGCCAGTTCTAACAAGGCATGCAGCTCTTGCACCGTCAGCGGTTCGGTCGAAAACAAAATACGAAACACCGTCGGCGCCGCCAGCAGGTTGATCAAATGGTCCACGCTTGGCGGCGTACTCTGTGGGTAACGATCGATAATCGTCTGAAACTGCCCACTCAGAATGCTCACGCAATAACCCGGCGTGATCATGCTCTGCAGGTCACGCATCATGTTGCGACCTGGCTCTGAGTTCATTTCATCCAGGTATTGCTCGGCCCAGGCCCGCAGGTCGCCGCGCAGGCTGCCGGTATTCGCCGGCTCGCTGTCGGGGCGCATGCGGGCCAGGGCCACATCCGCGAGTAACACCGACAAGTCACCCCAACGCCGATAAATTGTGGACGGCGTGACGCCTGCGCGTGCAGCAATCATCGGCACGGTGACGCTTGAACGCTCATGGGCTTCCAGCAGTTCGCGCGCGGCGTTATGCACTGATTCTTGAACCCGGGCACTACGGCCTCCCGGGCGAAGGCCTTCTTTTATCGCCATGCGTAAAACCTTAACACAAAGAATTTGCTTTAAGCGCTTCCCGGTAGCACACTCCACAAAAGCAAAATATTAGCTTTAGCGGAGTGTACCCATGTCTCGCGTCATTTCCCAACGGTCCAGCCTGGCGTTTCTGGTGATCACGGTGTTGACCTTTCTCGCCGCGTCCAGCGCGCCGACGCCGTTGTATCAGGTTTACCAGGAGAACCTGCACTTCTCGGCGGTGGTGCTCACGGTGATCTTCGGCGTGTACGCCGTCAGCCTGCTGGCGGCGTTGCTGACCGTGGGTTCGCTGTCGGATTACCTGGGGCGCAAGCCGGTGATTTTCGTCGCACTGCTGCTCAATATTGCGGCAATGCTGCTGTTTATCAACGCCGACAGCACTGCGCACTTGATTGCCGCCCGCGCGCTGCAAGGCTTTGCCACAGGTATGGCCACGGCGGTGCTGAGTGCGACCTTGCTCGACACTGACCGCGTGCGCGGCCCGATGCTCAATAGCCTGGCGCCCCTGTTGGGCATGGCCAGTGGTGGGTTGGGCAGCGGCCTGTTGGTCGAGTTCGCGCCGCGTCCTACCCAGTTGATTTACTTCACGCTGTTGGGGTTGATGGTGTTGCAGGCTGCGTATGTGTGGCGCCTGGCGGAAACCGTCAGCCGTATTCCGGGCGCGTTGAAATCGCTGGCGCCGACCCTGCATGTGCCGCAGCAAGCGCGCCGGGCCTTATGGCTGGTGATGCCGCTGAATGTGGCGGTGTGGGCGTTGGGCGGGTTCTTCTCATCCCTGGCGCCGTCGCTGGTCAAGGCTGCCGCCGGTTCCACATCACACCTGATCGGCGGCGGCCTGGTGGCGGTCGTGACTTTGAGTGGTGCGGTGATGATCTACAGCGTGCGCGAGCGCCCGGCGGATAAAATCATGCGGCTGTCGGCAGGGCTGTTGGCGGTGGGCGTCGCGTTGCTGCTGGTGGCCGTGCACATGGGTATTTTGTGGCTGTTCTTTGTCGCCAGTGTGATTGCAGGTTTTGGTTTTGGCGGCGGCTTCATGGGCAGTGTGCGCAGTATCGTCGGGCTGGCGTTGCCCCATGAGCGGGCCGGTTTGATGTCGGCGTTCTATGTCTTGAGCTACTTGGCGTTCTGTCTGCCGGCGTTATTGGCGGGTTATCTGTGCCATGTTTACGGCCTTATCGTCACCACGGAAGGCTATGGGGCCGCGCTGATAGTGCTGGCCCTGAGTGCGTTGGCCGGTTTGGTCCTGCAGGGCTCGGTGCGGGCCAAGGCGGCGATAGAGTAATGGCGTATATTGGTAAAGTAGATAACAGATAGAGATATTACCCGTTATATAGATATTCGACCAGGTTCTATGATGGCTTCAACCTCATGCGAGGAAGAGGATTGCCATCATGACCTGCTCGACGACTCCCAGCTGCAAAGCACCAAGCTACAAACCCTTGAGCCACCTGACCCGCCCACGGGAAGTGATTCGCCAGTTCACCCCCAACTGGTTCGCCGCGACCATGGGCACCGGCGTGCTGGCCCTGGCCTTGGCGCAACTGCCGTTCAACCTGCCAGGTTTGCACGTCATTGCCGAAGGGCTGTGGTTGTTCACCATTGGCCTGTTTGTGCTGTTCAGCCTGTTGTACGCGGCACGTTGGGTGATGTTCTTCCACGAAGCGCGACGCATCTTCGGGCACTCCACGGTGTCGATGTTCTTCGGCACCATTCCCATGGGCCTGGCGACGATTCTTAACGGTTTGCTGCTGTTCGGTCTGCCGCGCTGGGGCAGCGAAGTGATCCCGCTGGCAGAAGCCTTGTGGTGGCTGGACGTGGCGATGGCCCTGGCCTGCGGCGTGCTCATCCCGTTCATGATGTTCACCCGCCAGGAACACAGCATCGACCAGATGACCGCCGTCTGGCTGTTGCCGGTGGTTGCCGCCGAAGTCGCCGCCGCCAGCGGCGGCCTGCTGGCGCCGCACTTGGCCGACGCCCATGCGCAACTGGTGATGCTGGTGACCAGCTACGTGCTGTGGGCGTTTTCCCTGCCGGTGGCGTTCAGCATCCTGACCATCCTGATGTTGCGCATGGCCCTGCATAAACTGCCGCCGGCCAATATGGCCGCGTCGAGCTGGCTGGCCCTTGGCCCCATCGGCACCGGTGCGCTGGGCATGTTGCTGTTGGGCGGTGACGCCCCGGCGATCTTCGCCGCCAATGGGTTGCCGGGTGTGGGCGAAATGGCCAATGGCCTGGGCGTGGTGGCCGGCATCACGCTGTGGGGCTTCGGTTTGTGGTGGATGCTGATCGCGGTGCTGATCACCCTGCGTTACCTGCGCGCCGGCATCCCGTTCAACCTCGGCTGGTGGGGGTTTACCTTCCCATTGGGAGTTTACGCGTTGGCCACGCTGAAGCTGGCGAGCCTGCTGCACCTGAGCTTTTTCAGCGTCTTTGGCAGCGTGCTGGTGCTGGCATTGGCGCTGATGTGGTTGATTGTGGCCAAGCGCACCGTGCAGGGTGCCTATAAAGGTGAGCTTTTTGTTTCGCCATGCATTGCAGGACTAGCGAATAAGTAAGCGCGATTAGGTAAAGTCGTGGCCTGAGAAACTACAAGCCTTCAGGCCACGCAGGAACACGG
This sequence comes from Pseudomonas onubensis, assembly GCF_965653655.1. Lineage (NCBI taxonomy): Bacteria > Pseudomonadati > Pseudomonadota > Gammaproteobacteria > Pseudomonadales > Pseudomonadaceae > Pseudomonas > Pseudomonas onubensis. Next base: position 9,674 of record NZ_CBFHAZ010000139.1, read on the forward strand.
ACGATGAGCCACCCCTCACAATTCACCTTGCTGCGCACACGGCGCTTTCTGCCGTTTTTCATCACCCAGTTGCTGGGCGCGTTCAACGACAACATCTTCAAGCAATCGCTGATCCTGGCGATTCTCTACAAGCTCACCATCGAGGGCGACCGCTCCATCTGGGTCAACCTGTGCGCCTTGTTGTTTATCCTGCCGTTCTTCCTGTTCTCGGCGCTGGCCGGGCAGTTTGGCGAGAAATTCAACAAGGACGCGCTGATCCGTGCGATCAAGATCGGCGAGATCGTGATCATGGCTGTGGGCGCCACGGGCTTTGTGTTCAACCACCTGGAGTTGATGCTGCTGGCGCTGTTTGCCATGGGCACGCATTCGGCGCTGTTCGGCCCGGTGAAGTACTCGATCATGCCCCAGGCGCTGCACGACGATGAGCTGGTGGGCGGCAACGGGCTGGTGGAAATGGGCACGTTTCTGGCGATCCTGGCCGGCACCATTGGCGCGGGGATCATCATGTCGTCGAGCAATTACGCGCCCCTGGTGGCGGTGGCGATTGTCGGCGTGGCGGTGCTCGGCTACCTGGCCAGCCGCAGTATTCCGCGGGCGGCGGCCTCCACGCCGGAGCTGCGCCTGAACTGGAATATCTTCAGCGAATCCTGGGCAACATTGCGCCTGGGCCTGGGGCAGACGCCGGCGGTGTCGCGCTCGATTGTCGGCAACTCGTGGTTCTGGTTTGTCGGTGCGATCTACCTGACGCAGATCCCGGCCTACGCCAAGGAATGGTTGTACGGCGATGAAACCGTGGTGACGCTGATCCTCACGGTGTTTTCGGTGGGCATCGCCGTTGGTTCGATGCTCTGCGAAAAGCTCTCTGGCCGTAAGGTCGAGATCGGCCTGGTGCCGTTTGGCTCATTTGGCCTGACGGTATTCGGCCTGCTGCTGTGGTGGCACTCGGGCGGTTTCCCGCAATCGGCCCAGGAACATAGCTGGCTGGCGGTACTCAGTTACGGTCAGGCGTGGTGGGTGTTGTTCGATATCCTGGGTCTGGGTGTGTTCGGCGGCTTCTATATCGTGCCGCTCTACGCGTTGATCCAGTCGCGCACGGCCGAGAACGAGCGCGCGCGGGTCATCGCAGCCAACAATATTCTCAATGCGTTGTTCATGGTGGTCTCTGCCATCGTCTCGATCCTGTTGCTGAGCGTGGCCAAGCTATCGATCCCGGAGCTGTTCCTGGTGGTATCGCTGCTCAATATTGCGGTCAACACCTACATCTTCAAAATCGTCCCCGAGTTCACCATGCGTTTCATGATCTGGCTGCTCAGCCATTCCATGTACCGCGTGGAGCATCGCAACCTGGAACGCATTCCCGATGAAGGCGCGGCGTTGCTGGTGTGCAACCATGTGTCGTTTGTCGATGCACTGTTGATTGGCGGCGCGGTGCGTCGGCCGATTCGCTTTGTCATGTACTACAAGATCTACCGTTTGCCGGTGCTCAACTTCATCTTCCGTACGGCCGGGGCGATTCCGATTGCCGGGCGCCATGAAGATATCCAGATCTACGAAAAGGCCTTCACACGAATTGCCCAGTACCTGAAGGAAGGGGAATTGGTGTGCATCTTCCCCGAAGGCAAGCTGACCGCCGATGGTGAGATGAATGAGTTCCGTGGCGGGCTCACGCGGATTCTGGAGGAGACCCCGGTGCCGGTGATTCCGATGGCGCTGCAAGGGTTGTGGGGGAGCTTTTTCAGTCGCGACCCGAACAAGGGGATCTTTCATCGGATCTGGTCGCGGGTGGTGTTGGTGGCGGGTGAGCCGGTTGCGCTGGAGGCCGCGACGCCTGAGCAGTTGCAGGCTGTGGTGAGTGTATTGCGGGGGAGTGTCAGGTAGCGCTGTACTGCATGCCCCGGCCCCTTCGCGAGCAAGCCCGCTCCCACCTTTGAACGGTGAACACAGTCCAGTGTGGGAGCTGGCTTGCCTGCGATAGCGGTAGTGGCCTAAGTGCTGATCTTGAGCCCAACCAGCCCGCAAATAATCAACGCCACACTCGCCAGCCGAAACAACGCCATGGACTCGCCAAACAGAATAATCCCGGCGATCACCGTGCCCACCGCACCCACACCGGTCCAGATGGCATAGGCGGTGCCCAGCGGCAGCTCCTTCATGGCCAGGCCCAGCAGGCCGAGGCTGATGGCCATGGCGGCAATCGTCAGTGCTGTCGGCAGCGGCTTGCTGAAACCGTCGGTGTACTTCAGGCCGACCGCCCAGCCGACCTCAAACAGCCCGGCAAAAAACAGAATGATCCAGGACATGTTGATCTCCCCTCTATAGCTGGGGTCGTCCCCGGATTAAGCGCTTGAGAGCGTCGCGAGGTCGTCCCCGCGAAGCCCGGTAGCTTGCCGAAAATTGATCAGGTGATCAAGTTTACGGCGCGCTCTCCAGGGCGCGGCGGTCCTCTTTTTCGCTCATTCTGCGAAAGTAAGTCGACAGTAATGCCCCGGAAATATTGTGCCACACGCTGAACAGCGCGCTCGGCACCGCCGCCAAGGGCGAAAAGTGCGCACTGGCTAATGCGGCGCCCAGCCCGGAGTTCTGCATGCCCACTTCCAGCGCCAGGGATTTTCGCTGCGCCAACGGCAGTTTGAACAGGCGGCCGGTGAAGTAGCCGAGCAGATAACCGAAGCTGTTGTGCAACATCACCACGGCCATGATCAACAGGCCGGACTCGGCGATCTTCGCCTGGCTCGCCGCAACCACCGCCGCGACGATGATCACGATGCTCACCACCGACACCAGCGGCAATACGTCCACGGCATGGCGCACCCGGTCGCCCAACACGCGTTGCGCCACCACGCCCAGTACGATCGGCAGCAACACCACTTGCAGGATCGACCAGAACAATTCCATGAACGACACCGGCAGCCAGGCCGAGGCCAGCAGCCAGATCAACGCCGGCGTCAGCAGTGGGGCGAGGAGGGTGGTGACGGCGGCGATGGCCACCGACAGCGCCAGGTCGCCCCGCGCCAGCCAGGTCATGACGTTGGACGAGGTGCCGCTTGGGCAGCACCCGACCAGGATCACGCCGACGGCAATTTCCGGCGGCAGGTGGAACGCCTGGCACAGCAGCCAGGCCACGCCCGGCATGATCACAAAATGCGCGACCACACCGAGAGCCACACGCCAGGGATGGCGGGCGACTTCGGCGAAGTCTTCAAGTTTCAAGGTCAGCCCCATGCCGAACATCACCAGGCCCAGCAGCGGTACGATGGCGCCCTTGAGGCCAATGAACCAGCCGGGCTCAAGGAAGGCGAGCACCGCGAAAATCAACACCCAGTAGGCGAAGGTATTGCCGACGAAGCGGCTCAAGGCGGCGAGCGCGCGCATGGAAGGATGTCCTTGTTATTAGTTAAGTTAGGTAGCGCTAATGTCTGCTTGGAAACCCAATCAAATGTGGGAGTGGGCTTGCTCGCGAATGCGGTGTGTCAGTCAATGCATCGGGTGACTGATCCACCGC
>NZ_CBFHAZ010000140.1:0-13092 GCF_965653655.1 Pseudomonas onubensis
CTCGCGAATGCGGTGTATCAGCTAAAGATGTATCGACTGACACTGCGCATTCGCGAGCAAGCCCGCTCCCACATTTAGATCTTTGTTGTGATGAAGTCCGTGTTCACACAGGAGCCGCCATGCATTTCGATCTCGCCGACCTGCGCCTGTTTATCCATATCGCCGAGTCCCCCAGCCTCACCCAGGGCGCCAAGCGTGCGTTCCTCTCGCCGGCCGCCGCCAGTGCGCGGATCAAGGCGTTAGAAGGCCAGTTGGACACACGCCTGCTGTATCGCGACAGCCGCGGCGTGGAGATCACCCCGGCGGGCGAACGGTTGCTGCACCATGCGCGGCTGATCATGCGCCAGGTGGACTACCTCAAAAGCGAGTTCACCCAATACGGCGTGGATTCGGCCGGGCATATCCGCATCTTCGCCAACACCACGGCGGTGACCGAGTTTCTGCCGGAGGTGCTGGCGGGTTTTCTGTCCCAGCGCCCGGGCGTGACCGTCGACCTGCAGGAGCGTTTGTCTCGGGATATCGTGCGTGGCGTGCTCGATGGCACCAGCGACATGGGCATCATTGCCGGGCCAGTGGAGGCGGCAGGTTTGCAGGTGTTGCATTTCAGCACCGATGAGTTGGTGCTGATGGTGCCGGTCGGTCATCCGTTGGCCGACCAGCCTTCAGTGACCCTGGAACAGACCCTGGCCTACCAGCACATCGGCTTGCACGAAGGCAGCACGTTATTGAGTTTTTTGCGTGAACACGTCGATCGCCTCGGCAAGCATTTATCGCTGCGCATTCAGGTATCGAGCTTCGAGGCGATCTGCCGGATGGTCGAGGCTGGCGTAGGCATCGGCATCATTCCCGAGTCTGCGGCCACTCGGCACAGCCGGACCATGCAGTTGGTGACGGTGAAGCTTGATGAGCCGTGGGCGATTCGCGAGCGCAGTATTCTCGTCAGGGAATTGGAAGCACTGCCGGGCACCATTCGGGCATTGATCGCCACCTTGATGCCGAAAAGCGCCTAAGCTCAACAGTCACCTTGCCAGAGGAGACGGTTATGCAACTCGAAGGATCCTGCCATTGCGGTGCCGTGACATTCAGCCTGAACAGCCAGCATCCCTACCCCTACCAGCGTTGCTACTGCTCAATTTGCCGCAAGACCCAAGGCGGCGGTGGTTATGCGATCAACCTTGCCGGCGATACACAAAGCCTGAAGGTGCAGGGACGCAAGCACATCTCGATCTACCACGCCCGCCTCAAGCCCGAGGGCGCCAGCCGTGCGCATGCGAGCACTGCCGAACGGCATTTTTGCTCGCAGTGCGCCAGCGCCTTGTGGCTGTTCAGCCCCGAATGGCCGGAGCTGATCCACCCGTTTGCCTCGGCCATCGACACGCCGTTGCCGGTGCCGCCTGAGCACACGCACCTGATGCTCGGCTCGAAGGCGCCGTGGGTGGAAGTCAGCGTGCGCAAGGGTGACCTGCAGTTCGACGAATACCCCGAAGAATCCATCGCCCAGTGGCATGAACGTTTGGGGCTGACGCGTTAACACTCTTTGACAGTTTCTCGACAAAGCTCTCAAAGATTGTTGGCCGCCACCGCCCTAGCATTCGAGCATCCAAACCACCATTCGGGTGCTCTTCATGTTTCGCACATTGCGCGGTATTCCGTTATGGGGTTGCCTGCTCGGCACGCTCGGCTGCCACGTGCAGCCGCCTGCCCCGCCGGCGATTCCCAAGGGCGATTACGGCGCGATCATCCGTTACCTGCAAGCACGCATTCCCAAGGACCTGGCCCGCGAGAATGTGCCCGGTTTGTCGATTGCGCTGGTCAATGGCCAAGAGCTGATCTGGGCGCGCGGCTTTGGCCTGGCCGACAAGGCCCAGGGGGTGCCGGTGACCGCCAACACGGCGTTTCGCGCCGGCGGCATTTCCAAACTGCTGACGGCCACAGCGGCGCTGCAATTGGTCGAGCAGCAGCGCCTGGCGCTCGACGCACCCATCCAGCAGACCTTGCGCGAGTTCTACGTGCGTTCGCGCTTTCACACTGACCAGGCCGCCGCCGACCGCGACATCACCCTGCGCCGTTTGCTCAGTCATCAATCCGGTTTGCCCAGCGAACATTTGCGCGACGTGCGCAGCACCTATGCCATGGGCCAGATGCCGATGCGCGTGTCGGGCGTGTGGCTAAGCAGCCCGCCGGGCTCGCAGGTGGCCTATTCCAACCTCGGTTATTCACTGGTCGGTGCGGCCATCGAGCGCAGCAGCGGCAAAAGCTTTGAAGCCCAATTGCAAAGTCGCCTGCTCAAGCCTCTGGAAATGAACCAATCGAGCTTTGTCGGCACCGGCACGCAGTTGAGCTTTCGCGCCCTCGGGTACGAAGACGGCGTGGCAAGTACCGATGCCCAGGTGCGTGACCTGGCTGCCGGCGGCTTGTGGGCCAGCCCCAAAGACCTCAGCCACTACGTGCAGATGCTGTTTGCCCATGGCCTCTATAAAGGCACCCGTGTGCTTGAGAGCCCGTCGATTGATCAGATGTTCACTCAGCAGAACACCGGCAATGCCCTGGACTTCGATTGCCGGATGGGCCTGGGCTGGTTTTTGGCACCCTGCGGCGATGAACCCGTCGCTCCCGGTGTGCGCACCTACCAGCACAGTGGCGGCGGCGATGATTTTGCCGCGCAGTTGAGCGTGCTGCCAGACCAGCAACTGGCGGTGATCATCATGGCCAATGACAGCAACGCCGAAGAGCTGGTCGCGCGCCTGGCCACCGAGACCCTGCGCCTGATGCTCCAGGCGCAAACCGGGCAGGCCGTGTGCGCCGACGACTGCCAGGCGCCCAGCCATGGGCTCAAGTTGCGCCAGGTGCCCGCCGCCGTCGACCGCAAGCGCCTGGCCGGGTTTTATGCCACGGCCTGGGGCGTGTTCCGGGTCAAGGATGAGGGCGATCGGCTGTCCGGTGAACTGGCCGGGTTTGACTTCGAATTGTTGCGCGACGAGCACGGCTGGCTGCGCGCGCAGAAAAAAATCTTCGGCCTCTGGTTCAAAGACCTCGGTGATTTGGGCCGCGTACAGCTGGATGTGGTCACGGTGCAGGGCCGCCAAGTGCTCACGGCCCGCAGCCACGGCCAACGCCTGGCCATCGGTGAACGCATCGACCCGCCGCCGCTGCCGCTGGCCTGGGCCGCCACCATCGGCACCTACCAAGTGCTCAACACCCACGAACCCGACGCGCCGTTGAGCGGCATCAGCGTGCGCCTGGAGGAAGGCTTCCTGGTGATTCGCGGCCAACTGCACAACGAGCCGCTCACCGACTACATCCTGCTTCCAATCGACAACGCCCATGCGGTGCTGGCCGGCAACGGCTACGGCCTGGGCGATACCGTCAGCCGCCAGGTCAACGGCCTCAGCGCTTCGGGTTACTCCTTCAAACGCACGCAATCGCCCAACAACCTGTTGAATTTTTAACAAGGACGAACATCCAGATGCGCTCAAAAAACCTCTGCCTGTCATTCACCTCGCTGTGCCTGCTCGCGGCTGCAGACACGGCGATTGCCGAAGACTGGCAATACAGCCTCAAGGCTGGCGTGGGCAACCTGCCGCGCTACAGCGGCAGCGACGAACGCATGACCGCGCCACTGCTGGGCGGCAAAGTCGTGAGCCCGTGGGGGATTTTCCTCGACACCGACAAGGGCCTGGGCTGGGGTTACGAAGGCAATGCCCTGAGCGTCAGCGCGTATGTCGGCGCAAGCGCGGCGCGCAAGGACAAAAACGAAAGCCTGCATGCTGGCTCCAAACGCCTCAAAGGCATGGGCGAGATCAAGGCCCGCCCGCAATTGGGCGTCAGCGCCAGCTATAACCTGGGCGGTGTGATTGTTGGCGCGACCCTGGAACATGCACTCAAGGAGAACGACCGCAAAGACACCGGCAAGGCCTACACCCACCTGGAACTGAGCCTGGGCACCAACCTGTACGAAGGCCGCTACGGCTCGGTGGATGCCAGCCTCAGCAGCCACTTTGGCGACCGCAACTACTTGCAGACCTGGTATGGCGTGACCACCGGCCAGGCCGCGCAAAGCCGCTTCAAAGCCTACAAGGCCGGTGCGGGCAACATCAGCAATGGCCTGAACCTGGTGTGGAGCCTGCCGATCAGCGAGCACACTCAGTTCTCGACCTTGCTGGATGTGCAGTACCTGGCGGATGAAGCGGGCAAGAGCCCGATCGTGGAGCGACGGTTGCAGACGTCGGTGATGGGGGTTTTGGAATATACGTTCTGATTGGATAGCTCCATCAGAATCTGTGGGAGCAGATTTGCTGTGTGTCAGTCAATTGATCGGTTAACTGATACAGCGCATTCGCAGGCAAGCCAGCTCCCACATTGAAGGGGTTATCAGATCCATTCAGTGTGGGTTTCAAGGGTTACTCGGCGTATGCCCAGGTCATCCTGAATGACGCCCCGCCCCACTCCGAATCCAGCACTTCAACTTGCCCGCCATGCCACTGGCTGACGCGCTTGACCAGCGCCAGGCCCAAGCCAAAGCCGCCGGTGCGGCGATCGCGGCTGGCGTCCAGGCGCAGGAACGGTTCGAAGATCTTCGACCGCCCTTCCATCGGCACACCAGGGCCGTCGTCATTGACCCGTACTTCGTAGCCAGTGCCGAACTTGATCAGCGACACCTCCACACGGCGCTCGGCGTAGCGAATGGCATTGCGCAGCAGGTTGATCACTGCACGCGCCATAAAACGCGGCTCGATCTGGATAAAGTCGACCTCACAGGTGCGCAACGACAACTGCACACCTGCCGCCTCGGCCTCCAGCGCCACACTGCCGATCACACTGTCGAGCCAGCTATGCGCTTCGATATTTTCCCGCGTCACCTGGGTGGCGCCGCGCTCCAGGCTGGCATAGGTCAACAGCTCGGAAACCATTTCTTCCAGTTCACCAAGGTCGGCATACATGTCGGCGATCAATTCGCGGCTCTGGCGCGGGTCAGCCTGCTGCTTGAGCTGATCCAGCTCAAACGACAAGCGCGCAATCGGCGTGCGCAACTCATGGGACACCGCGTTGGTCAGTTCACGCTGGTTGGCGATCAGGCTTTCGATGCGTTCGGCCATCTGGTTGAAGTGCCCGGCCAGCTCGCGCACGGTAGAACGGCGTGGCAACAGAATGCGCGAGCCGAGGTCGTTATCGCCAAAGCGCTGCGCGGCCAGGCGGATATGCTCCAGGTCGCGCCAATGCGGACGTACCCAAAAATACAGGACGATGGCCAGGCTCACACCCAGGAAACCATAGGCCCACAGGTACAACCATTTGGGTTCTTCCGGCAGCTTGATCTGCAGCAACTGCGGGCCGCCATCAATGGTGGTCAGGAACTCCATGAAGTCGCCGCGCACCACCAGTTGGCCGCCCGCCAACAGTTGCTGTTCGCGGTCATTGAGCGCCAGGGTGTCGCGCGGCACCAGCTTGAGGCGCAAACCGTAATGGGGTTGCAGCTCAGCCAGGCGCGCATCGCGGGCCGCGCCCTGCACCGGGCGCAGTTGCTCGACCAGGCCATAGGCCGGCCCGCGTAAGGCTTCGCGGTTATAGACTTCGTTGGCCTCGGGCAATAACTCATCGAAGGTGTAGTTGACCAGCCAGATTGCCCCGGCCAAACCCAGCGCCAGGATCACATACAGGCGCAGAAACAGGCGCAGCATCTAAACCTCCCACGCAAACGGATTGAACAGATACCCCTTGCCCCAGATGGTCTTGATGCACACCGGTTCGCGCGGGTTGTCATTGAGCTTGCTGCGCAATTTGCTGATGTATACGTCGACACTGCGGTTCAGGCCGTCGAAGGCAATACCGCGCATGCGGTTGAGAATGTCGTCGCGCGAAAGGATAGTCCCAGAGTGACTGGCCAGCAGCCACAGCAACTCAAACTCCATGGTGGTGAGGTCGATGGCCTCACCGCCCAGGCTGACGCCCCGGCAACTGCGATCAATCGACAAGCGGCCGAACTCCAGCGCACCGCGCACCGTGGGCTCCGGCACCTGGCGGCGCTGCAGGGCACGCAGGCGGGCGAGCAATACCGGCGGCTTGATCGGTTTGATCACGTAGTCGTCGGCGCCCGACTCCAGGCCCAGGATGTGGTCCAGGTCATCTTCCTTGGCGGTAAGGATGACGATGGGCGTGTCGGACACGTTGCGAATCCCCCGGCACACGTGCAGCCCGCTCTGGCCCGGCAGCATCAGGTCGAGCACCACAATCTTCGGCTTGAAGTCGAGAAAGGCCGCCAAGGCCTCATCACCCCGATGCACCACGCGCACCTCGAAACCATGTTGCGACAGGAAGTGCGCGATCAGCCCTGCCAGCTTTTCATCGTCCTCAACGAGCAGGACCTTGCCCAGACCCAGGTTTTCCATAAGTTCTCAGTGTGGATGCGCGGATTGAAGTGTGGGCATTATAGGTGGCAAGCTGGCCGACTTAAGCAACTGGCCATTACCGCCCGAAGAAGCTTCATGCTTTTAAGAGTTTTTAACAAATAGCCTGCAATCTTTTACGCCACTAACAGGAGTTATATGCGCAAGGACTACCTGGCTTTTTTTATCTCGCTGTTCCTGTCGCGGCTGGCGGACCAGATTCTGTTGTTTATCGTGCCGCTGATCGTGTTCCAGACCACCAACAGTGTGTCGTGGGCGGGGCTGGCGTTCTTCGTCGAGTCGCTGCCGCGTTACCTGGCGTTTCCGGTGTGCGGCGCATTGTGCGACAAGTTCTCGCCGGTGCGTATCCTGCATATCAGCCAGGTTTACCGCGCGTTGGCGTGCGTGGCGGCGGTGGCGTTGTATGGCGTGTTCGACGATATCTATTGGTTGGTGATCCTTTCGGCGCTGTGTGGCGTGTTGACGACCCAGGGCATCATGGCGCGTGAAGTGGTGATGCCGCATATCTTCAAGCATTACACCTATGCCAAGACCTTGTCCTACTCGCAGATCGCCGACCAGAGCGGCCTGGTGCTGGGGCCACTGGTGGCGGCGCTGATGCTCGAGGTGTGGGCGTGGCCTTGGGTGGTGGTGGGCATTGCCGGGCTGTTTGTGCTGGCAGACCTGGCGATGTTGATCTGGCAACGCAACACCACGGTCAGCCTGGAGAGCTTTGAGCAGCATCAGGATATCTGGCTGCAACCGCTGCGCATTGCCGTCGGGCACATCCGCAAGCTGGCGGAACTGAAGCGGGTCATTGCCCTGGCGGTGGGCGTCAACTTGATCATCGGGGTAACGCTGGCGACGTCTGCGGCCATGGTCACTGGCCTGTTCGCCGCCGGCAAAGATGCCTATGCGCTGTTGCAGGCTGCCGGCGCGGTGGTGACCATCGTCATTCTGTTTTACCTGGCGCGTTCCAGCCTGCCGTTGAAGGTGCTGGGCGGGCTGTCGTATTCAATGATCGCGGCGGGGGCGGTGATCATGGCCGTCAGCCCCAACTTGTGGGCTTACACCCTGGGATTTTTGCTGATCACCGGCTTCGACAAGATGTTCAACGTGTACATGCGCAGCACTCGCCAGCGAGTGATCCCGGTGCAGGACTTCGGCAAGACAGTCGGCGTGATCACCCTGCTCAACAACTTGGCGCAGCCGCTGGCGGGTTTGTTGATTGCCGTGCTGGCGGCGCCGCTGGGCACGCAAACGGTGATCTTGCTGCTAGCCGGAATCACCGCGCTGATCGGCGTGGCCGTTGCCTCAGGCTGGCACGCCACTGTGAAAGCGGAACTCGATGTCGGGTGACTCGATCAGTTCCTGCTCGGCGGCGCGCACCCGCTCGATCACCTGGGCGATGTCTTTGGCGTCGCCGTACTGGTAAGCCAGCTTCAGGTAACCCTGGAAGTGCCGGGCCTCGCTTTTGAGCAAACCGAAGTAGAACTTGCCGAGTTCTTCGTCCAAATGCGGCACCAGGGCTTCGAAACGCTCGCAACTGCGCGCCTCGATAAAGGCGCCGACCACCAGCGTGTCCACCAGCTTGACCGGCTCATGACTGCGCACCACCTTGCGCAAACCTGAGGCATAACGCCCGGCGTGCAATTGGCGCAGCTCGACCTTGCGCTTTTTGATCAGGCGCATGACTTGTTCATGGTGCACCAGTTCTTCACGGGCCAGGCGCGACATCATGTTAATCAGGTCCACATGGGCGTGGTACTTGGCGATCAGGCTGAGGGCGGTGCTGGCGGCTTTGAATTCGCAGTTCTTGTGATCGATCAGCAGCGTGTGCTGATCGGCCAGCGCGGCCTGGACCCAGGCGTTGGGGGTGCGGCAGCCGAGGAATTCGTGGATTTCGGGCAGGTTCATCGGGCTCACGGGCAAAAGGATCACAAAAGGCCGGCGATTATACCGACCCCGCCGCAGACCACCAGCCACCCGCCTTGATGTGCATCAACATGACGTCTGGCGGGCAGCAACTATAGTTGTTCCAGGCCCACCCTTTGGAGACCCCGACCATGCAAGCCATCCGCAGCATCCTGGTGGTTATCGAACCTGAGCATTCAGAAAGCCTGGCCCTCAAGCGCGCCAAGCTGATTGCCGGGGTCACCGGCGCGCACCTGCATTTGCTGGTGTGCGACAAAAAGCACGAGCATTCGGCGCAGCTCAGCCTGCTCAAGTCCGGCCTGCAGGAGGACGGCTACAGCGTGACCACCGAGCAGGCGTGGAATGACAGCCTGCATGAAACCATCATCGACGTGCAGCAGGCCGAAGGCTGCGGCCTGGTGATCAAGCAGCACTTTCCAGACAGTCCTTTGAAAAAGGCTCTGCTGACGCCGGCAGACTGGAAACTGCTGCGCTACTGCCCTACCCCGGTGCTGTTGGTAAAAACCTCGACACCCTGGGCCGACAAGGTGGTGCTGGCGGCGATTGATGTGGGCAACAGCGACAGCGAACACCAGGCGCTGCACAACACCATCATCGACCATGGCTACGACATTGCCCGCCTGGCCAAAGCGCAACTGCACGTGATCAGTGCCCATCCCTCGCCGATGCTGTCGGCGGCAGACCCGACCTTTCAGCTCAAGGAAACCATCGAGGCGCGCTATCGCGAGCAGTGCAAGGCGTTCCAGGCCGAATTTAATATCGACGACACCCACCTGCATATCAATGAAGGCCCGGCGGATGTGTTGATTCCCCATGCCGCGCACAGCTTGCAGGCGGCGGTGACCATTATCGGCACGGTGGCGCGCACCGGGCTTTCCGGGGCGCTGATCGGCAATACGGCGGAGGTGGTGCTGGATGCGGTGGAAGGTGATGTGCTGGTGCTTAAGCCGCAGGAGTTGATGGATCACCTGGAAGAGCTGGCGACCAAGGCCTGACATAGCCTCTTCAGACCATGGAGATCTAATGTGGGAGCGGGCTTGCTCGCGAATACGGAGTGTCAGTCACCGAATTATTGGCTGATCTACCGCTTTCGCGAGCAAGCCCGCTCCCACATGTTTGATTTGTGTTGTCAGTCCGCCAACGCATCTCTCAGGAACCCCGGCGCTATATAGCGCTGGTAATGCGCCTCGGACAAGATAAAGAACTCACGATCGATGGCATCCCGCAGTTCCGGAAGTGCCCAGTCGCGAAACTCCGGCAGCAGCACCATGCCATAGGCTTCGAGGTTGGAAATCACCCGCGCGCCTCGGGCGATCAACTGGTAGGCCCAGCAGTATTCGGACTGGTGCGGCACAAAGCGAATCTTGCGCTGCTCAAGCTGCCCGCGCAGCAGCTTGGGGTCGAAGACTTCCAGTTTGCCGGCCATCACCTGCACCAACAGTTGCTCCAACCGCAGCCATACCGCACGTTTTTCTTCTTCGTTATAGCCATTCCACTGGATCACCTCATGGTGAAAGCGTTTGCAGCCACGGCACACGAGATCGCCGTAAACCGTGGAGCACAGGCCGACGCAGGGGGTTTTGATGGCTTGGTTGGACATGGGCAAAGCACACAAATCAGCGAAACGAAGCGCCATGTTAGCCCTTTGTCTAAGGTTGATCACCCAGCAAACTTGGTTAGGTAACTTACCTTTAGATTTTTTTTACCGTAGAATCATCCGGCCTTGTAAGGCGCCAATAATCCGCTGGAAGCTGTTTTCAAAGCGTCACGAGCACAGTCGTTCCTTCAGAACGGTGTTGGCGCAGGTTCGACCCGGTAGGTCAGAGCCCGCGCCGACCCTCATCAGCTCCGTTCTGCAGGCGTAAAACTTTGAAAGCAGCTTCTGTGAGGAATGCCGGCAGCGCTGGCTTTGCGGCCCAAAAAGCCCCCGAGCGCATGCGTGCCGTTCATTTCTGGATGAGCGTCCCGTGGGACCACTGATGAGGGTAATAACTGTGCTTGAAGCCTACCGCAAACATATCGAAGAGCGCGCAGCACTGGGTATCGTTCCCCAGCCGCTTAACGCCGAACAAACCGCAGGCCTGGTCGAGCTGCTGAAGAATCCTCCGGCCGGCGAAGAAGAATTTCTCGTTGACCTGATCACCAACCGCATTCCACCAGGCGTTGACGAGGCTGCCTACGTCAAGGCCGGCTTCCTGTCCGCCCTGGCCAAGGGCGAAGTCACTTCTCCCCTGATCGACAAGAAACGCGCGGTTGAACTGCTGGGCACCATGCAAGGCGGCTACAACATCGTGACGTTGGTCGAGCTGCTGGACGACGCCGAGCTGGCCCCTGTCGCAGCCGCCCAACTCAAGCACACCCTGCTGATGTTCGATGCGTTCCACGACGTGGCCGAAAAAGCCAAGAACGGCAACGAGCACGCCAAAGGCGTGATCCAGTCCTGGGCTGACGGCGAGTGGTTCCGCAACCGCCCAACCCTGGCCGACAAGATCAGCCTGCGCGTCTTCAAGGTTACCGGCGAAACCAACACCGACGACCTGTCCCCTGCCCCGGACGCCTGGTCCCGCCCTGACATCCCGCTGCACGCCCTGGCCATGCTGAAAATGGCACGCGAAGGCATCGTGCCGGACGAGCAAGGCAAAACCGGCCCGATGAAGCAGATCGAAGAAATGCGCGGCCAAGGTTTCCCGATCGCCTACGTCGGCGACGTGGTCGGCACCGGTTCGTCGCGTAAATCGGCAACCAACTCGGTACTGTGGTTCTTCGGCGACGACGTACCGTACGTGCCGAACAAGCGCGCCGGCGGCTTCTGCTTCGGCAGCAAGATCGCTCCAATCTTCTACAACACCATGGAAGATGCCGGCGCACTGCCAATCGAATTCGACGTTACCAACATGAACATGGGCGACGTGATCGACCTGTACCCGCATGCTGGCAAAGTCTGCAAACACGGCACTGACGAAGTCCTGACCACCTTCGAAATGAAGACCCCGGTGCTGTTGGACGAAGTTCGCGCCGGCGGCCGTATCCCGCTGATCATCGGTCGCGGCTTGACCGACAAGGCCCGTGCTGAACTGGGCCTGGGCCCTACCGACCTGTTCAAGCTGCCTGAAGCGCCTGTCGACACCGGCAAAGGCTTCACCCTGGCACAGAAAATGGTCGGCAAGGCCTGCGGCCTGCCAGAAGGCAAAGGCGTTCGTCCTGGCACCTACTGCGAGCCGAAGATGACCACCGTGGGGTCCCAGGACACTACCGGTCCTATGACCCGTGACGAACTCAAAGACCTGGCGTGCCTGGGCTTCTCGACCGACCTGGTGATGCAGTCCTTCTGCCACACCGCGGCTTACCCGAAGCCGATCGACGTGACCACCCACCACACCCTGCCTGACTTCATCATGACCCGTGGCGGTGTTTCGCTGCGTCCAGGCGACGGCATCATCCACAGCTGGCTGAACCGTATGCTGCTGCCGGATACCGTCGGCACCGGTGGTGACTCCCACACCCGTTTCCCGATGGGCATCTCGTTCCCGGCCGGTTCCGGTCTGGTCGCGTTCGCCGCAGCCACTGGCGTAATGCCACTGGACATGCCGGAATCGATCCTGGTGCGCTTCAAAGGCAAAATGAAACCTGGCATCACCCTGCGTGACCTGGTTCATGCCATTCCTTACTACGCGATCCAGGCTGGCCTGCTGACCGTAGAGAAGAAAGGCAAGAAGAACGCCTTCTCCGGCCGCATCCTGGAAATCGAAGGCCTGAACGACCTGACGCTGGAACAAGCTTTCGAGCTGTCCGACGCCTCGGCTGAACGTTCGGCTGCCGGTTGCACCATCAAGCTGTCCAAGGATTCGGTCACCGAGTACCTGAACTCCAACATCACCCTGCTGCGCTGGATGATCGGCGAAGGCTACGGCGATGCACGTACCCTGGAACGTCGCGCCCAAGCGATGGAAGCCTGGGTTGCCAACCCGGAACTGATGGAAGCCGATGCCGACGCCGAATACGCGGAAATCATCGAGATCGACCTGGCCGAAATCAACGAGCCGATCCTCTGTGCACCGAACGACCCGGACGACGCCCGTCTGCTGTCCAGTGTTGCCGGCGAGAAGATCGACGAAGTGTTCATCGGTTCGTGCATGACCAACATCGGTCACTTCCGCGCTGCCGGTAAGCTGCTGGAGCAGGTCAAGGGTCAGCTGCCAACCCGTCTGTGGCTGTCGCCGCCGACCAAGATGGACGCTCACCAACTGACCGAAGAAGGCTACTACGGTATCTACGGCAAGGCTGGCGCGCGCATGGAAATGCCGGGCTGCTCGCTGTGCATGGGTAACCAGGCACGTGTAGAGCCGAACTCGACGGTTGTGTCGACTTCGACGCGTAACTTCCCGAACCGTCTGGGTGATGGCGCGAACGTCTACCTGGCCTCGGCAGAACTGGCGGCAGTCGCCTCCACTCTGGGTCGCCTGCCGACCGTCGAAGAATACATGGGTTATGCAGCGAAACTGGACACCATGGCCAGTGACGTTTACCGCTACCTGAACTTCGACCAGATCGCCGAGTTCCGCAAGATCGCAGCAAGCGCCAACATCCCGGTGATTCAAGCCTAAGATGTGGTGATTTAAAGAGCGCCGCGCATCGCAAGATGCGCGGCGTTTTTTTATGTGCGCCAGGCATGGCGCGTTGCGCGAAGCGCAACCAGCTTGGCTGTGGTGGCCTCGCTGGTGACTTGGAGGTGAAAGTCCTCTACACACCCGGCAAGGGGAAGTGTTAGCCAGAG
>NZ_CBFHAZ010000141.1:0-12630 GCF_965653655.1 Pseudomonas onubensis
CGCGAAGGCGGTGGGTCAGTCAATACAGGTGTCGACTGATACACCGCCTTCGCGAGCAAGCCCGCTCCCACATTATTTAGCCTGCATTCATTCAGTAAAGGCAGTTATGGCTTCACGAGCCGCGCATCCAGGCTGTTTTGCGCCAGGCGTTTGGCCTGGTCCTGGGTCATGCCCAGGCTGGTGTACAGCGCATGGAAGTTCTCGGTGACATAGCCGCCGAAGTACGCCGGGTCATCCGAGTTCACCGTCACCTTCACACCACGCTCGAGCATGTCGAGAATGTTGTGTTGGGCCATGTCGTCGAACACACACAGCTTGGTGTTGGACAATGGGCACACGGTCAGAGGGATCTGCTCGTCGATGATGCGCTGCATCAAGCGTTCGTCTTCGATAGCGCGCACGCCATGGTCGATACGCTGGATTTTCAGCAGGTCGATGGCCTCCCAGATGTATTCGGGCGGGCCTTCTTCGCCGGCGTGGGCCACGGTCAGGAAGCCTTCATGGCGGGCGCGGTCGAACACGCGCTGGAATTTGCTCGGTGGGTGGCCCATTTCCGAGCTGTCCAGGCCGACGGCCACAAACGCGTCACGGAACGGCAGCGCCTGGTCGAGGGTTTTCTCGGCTTCGGCTTCGCTCAAGTGGCGCAGGAAGCTCAGGATCAAACCGCTGGTGATGCCCAGTTGCTGCTCGCCATCTTTGAGCGCGGCGGCGATGCCGTTGAGCACCACTTCGAATGGCACGCCACGGTCGGTGTGGGTCTGCGGGTCGAAGAACGGTTCGGTGTGGATCACGTTCTGTTCTTTGCAGCGCAGCAGGTAGGCCCAGGTCAGGTCATAGAAATCCTGGGAGGTGCGCAGCACATCGGCGCCTTTGTAATACAGGTCGAGAAACTCTTGCAGGTTGTTGAAGGCGTAAGCCTTGCGCAGGGTTTCGACGTCATTCCACGGCAGTGCAATCTTGTTGCGTTCGGCCAGGGCAAACAGCAGCTCAGGCTCCAGCGAGCCTTCCAGGTGCAGGTGCAATTCAGCCTTGGGCAGGGCGTTGAGCCAATCGTACATGTTCTAAATTCTCATCAGGTGCAATGGCGGCATTCTACAGGCCATGGCTGAAATAATCGGCAAAACCTGACCAGCAGGAGAGTATTGGTTTTATTCGCGCAAGGGCCATCTGAACTAAGGTGTAACGAAACGTTAGCGAAGTGGTGCAGTCTGTACCCCATCAATGACTGATTTGCTGCACAAAAAGGCCCGGAATGCTCACATCCCTCAAGCAAGAAAAATTCATGTGGCTGGCGTTGATCGCCGCCATCGCCGCCTACCCGTTGGAGCACTGGATGCTCCACAGCGGGCAGATGATCGCCCTGCTAGGCGGCTTGGCGCTCATCGTTTTTATTGTCATGGCGTCGATGCGCGTCGCCCACCACGCCGAGCAACTGGCGGAAAAAGTCGGCGACCCTTACGGCACCATGATCCTGACCCTCGCCGCCGTGCTGGTGGAAGTGGTGATCCTGGCGATCATGATGAGCAACGAGCCGTCGCCGACATTGGTGCGTGACACGATCTATTCGGCGGTGATGCTCGATATCAACGGCATCCTCGGCCTGGCCGCGCTGATGGGCGGCATCAAGCATGGCGAACAGTCCTACAACGATGATTCGGCGCGCAGTTACAGCGTGATGATCCTCACCGCCATGGGCGTGTCGATGGTGGTGCCGGAATTTATCCCCGAAGCCGACTGGAAAATTTACTCGGCCTTCACCATCGGCGCGATGGTGTTGCTCTACACCCTGTTCCTGCGTATGCAGGTGGGGCCCCACAGCTATTTCTTCAGCTACAGCTACCCGGAGAAGCGTCGCAAGAAACAGCCGGAAGAACAGCAGGAGCCGCCGATCAA
The DNA here is from genome assembly GCF_965653655.1 of Pseudomonas onubensis. NCBI lineage: Bacteria > Pseudomonadati > Pseudomonadota > Gammaproteobacteria > Pseudomonadales > Pseudomonadaceae > Pseudomonas > Pseudomonas onubensis. The sequence continues at coordinate 1,894 of NZ_CBFHAZ010000141.1, forward strand.
CCTGGCGTTTTCCATCGGTACGTTGGTGTTTGGCGTGATTGTGATCGGCGCATTGGCCGAGGTGATGTCCAAGACCCTGGACCTGGGCCTGGAAGGCACGGGCGCACCGCCGGTGATTACGGCGATTGTGGTGGCGGCGATTTCGGCCGCGCCGGAAATTCTGACGGCATTGCGTGCAGCCTTGGCTAACCGCATGCAGTCGGTGGTGAACATCGCACTGGGCGCGTCGTTGTCGACGGTAATCCTGACGGTGCCGGTGATGGAAGCCATGGCGCTTTACACCGGCCAGCCGTTCCAGATGGCGATGACGCCAGTGCAGACCGTGATGGTGTTGATCACGCTCGTGGTGAGTGCGATCAACCTCAATGATGGCGAAACCAATGCCATCGAAGGGATGACGCACTTTGTGTTGTTTGCGACCTTTATCATGTTGTCGTTGCTTGGGTTGTAAGCGGCCCTCAAGCACCGCCTAAAAACTAATGTGGGAGCGGCGGTGCGACGATTCGCGAGCAAGCCAGCTACCACATTTTGATAGTGTTTCCTCAGTTAAGCCCGGTTGATCAATTCCCGCGCCGCCTGGCTGTGATCAGCAATCAAGCCTTTAAGGTCCAGCCCTTCAACCTGCCCATCGATCACCCGCCACTTGCCGCCGATCATCACCCGGTCCGCGCGGTCGGCGCCGCACAGCAGCAGCGCCGAAATCGGATCATGGCTGCCGGAAAAGCGCAGTTCATCGAGCTTGAACAGCGCCAGGTCAGCCTGTTTTCCTACGGCCAACTCACCGATATCCGTGCGCCCCAGCAACTGTGCCGAGCCTTTGGTGGCCCAGCCCAGCACCCCTTCCGGGGTGATCTTTTCCGCGCCGTAACGCAGGCGCTGGATGTACAGGGCCTGGCGCGCTTCGAGGATCATGTTCGAGGCATCATTGGAGGCTGAACCGTCGACGCCCAGGCCAATCGGCGCGCCAGCGGCGAGCAGGTCCAGGGTCGGGCAGATGCCGGAAGCCAGGCGCATATTCGAGCTTGGGCAATGGCAGATGCCGGTGCCGGCGGCGCCCAGGCGGGCGATCTCGTCCGGGTTGAAGTGAATGCCGTGGGCCAGCCAGGTGCGCGGGCCGAGCCAGCCGACGCTGTCGAGGTAGTCCACCGTGCGCAGCCCGAAACGCTGCAGGCAGAAGTCTTCCTCATCAAGGGTTTCGGCCAGGTGCGTGTGCAGGCGCACGTCGAGGTTGTTGGCCAGTTCGGCGCTGGCTTGCATGATTTCCGGTGTGACCGAAAACGGCGAGCAGGGCGCCAGGGCGATCTGGATTTGCGCGCCGTCGCCGCGCTGGTGGTATTCGCGGATCAGGCGCTGGCTGTCATCGAGGATCACTTGGCCTTGTTGCACGGTTTGCTGCGGCGGCAGGCCGCCATCGGCTTCGCCCAGGCTCATGGAGCCGCGAGTGAGCATGGCGCGCATGCCCAGTTCGCGCACGCTTTCTACTTGTACATCGATGGCATTTTCCAGGCCGTCAGGGAACAGGTAATGGTGGTCGGCCGCCGTGGTACAGCCAGACAGCAGCAACTCTGCGAGGGCGACTTTGGACGCCAGCGCGAGTTTTTCCGGGGTCAGGCGTGCCCAGACCGGGTACAGGGTTTTCAGCCACGGGAATAAAGGCTGGTTGACCACCGGCGCCCAGGCGCGGGTCAGGGTTTGGTAGAAGTGATGGTGGGTGTTGATCAGCCCCGGCAGGATCACATGTTCGCGCGCGTCGAACACTTGTCCGCACGGCACAGCGGGCTCTTTTCCCCAGCCCAGCACTTCGGTGATCACACCGTCTTGCAGCACCAGGCCACCACGGGCGTCGAGGCCATTGGCAGTGAAAATCGCGAGGGGTTTTTTTAACCAGATACGGGTCGCAGGCATTGGCCGGCTCCTCTGAATGATGGGTTCAGGTTTGCCAGCTCAGTGTTGCCCTGTCTGCTGATCCAGGGTCGCCGGTGAGGGCGAGGGGTGTAGATTACGTGTTGTTGGCGGTTGGGTCTACTGAGTCAATGTGGGAGGGGGCTTGCTCCCGAAAGCGGTGTATCAGTCAGCCCATGTATTGACTGACCCACAGCATTCGGGAGCAAGCCCCCTTGCACATTTCGACCGTGGTTTACCAGGCGATGGTGTCGCCTTTGTAGTCCACGAAGTGATGGCCGCCTTTGCCGGTGTAGGCATTCACCTGATCCACCAGGCCGCGCACGCTGGTGTCCACATCAATGTGTGCGTTTTCACCGCCCATGTCGGTTTTCACCCAGCCCGGATGCAGCGACAGCACGGTGAGTTTTTGGTCACCCAATTGCGTGATAAAGCTGTTGGTCATGGAGTTGAGTGCCGCCTTGCTGGCCTTGTACAGCGCCAGGTCGGAGCCATCGGGAATAGTGATGCTGCCCAGCACCGAACTCATGAACGCCAGCACGCCGGTGTCTTTGCGGATCTGCCCGACAAAGCGCTGGGCCAGGTTGATCGGCGCCACGGCGTTGGTGAAAAACAGTTGGCCGACTTCCGCCAGGGTGGCGTGGCCCGGTTCCTGATTGGCAGGGCCTTTGACGCCGGCGTTGACGAACAGCAGATCGAAGGTGCGCTCTTTCAGGCGTTGGGCCAGGGCGATCACGGCTTGTTGATCGTCCATGTCCAGCTTCTCGATCTGCACGTGGCCCACGGCTTTGAGCGCATCGGCCTTGTTCGGGTCGCGCACGGTGGCGGTCACCTCCCAGCCGTCCTGGAGCAGTTGCTTGACCAGGCCAAGGCCCAGGCCGCGCGAGGCGCCGATGATCAGTGCGGTTTTTGGCGTAGACATGAAAGGCTTCCTTTGGAGTGGAGGTTCACGGATTCAGTGGACAACGTTGCCCGAGCCTTTGCTGCAACTCCTGGCGCAGATGGCCGAGTTCAGTGATGCGGGTTTCGATCAGGTTGAGCTTGTCTTGCAGCAATTGTGTGACGGCAGCGTCGGGATCGGGCGCCTGCCATAAGGCGGCGACGCTGGTGCCGATCTCGCCGAGGCTGAAACCCAGGCGCTGCGCAGTCTTGATATAGAGCACCAGTTGCAGCATGTCCGGCGGGTAGTCGCGGTAACCGTTGGCGCTGCGTTGCGCGGCGATCAACCCGCGCTGCTCATAGAAGCGCAAGGTGTCGCGGCTCACCTGGCTGGCCTGGGCTAATTCGCCGATACGCATGGGGCGGGCTCGAGAGGGCTTGACCCTGGAGCATACTCCAGGCTTTAGCCTGCTGGCTTCTTGAATTGAAGGAGCTTGCTGCTATGTGGACACAAAAACGCTACCGAACACTGGTGCGGGCCAGTGCCTGGTATGACTTGATCATCACCGCCGCGTTTGTCACGCCGTGGAGTTTTGCATTAGTACACGGCCTGTTGCAGGGCTTGAACCTGCCGGGCGAGCTACCGCCGTTTCTGCCTGCGCACGTATTGATGGCCAACCTGCTCGGCTCGATTGTGTGCGTGTGGGCAGTGCTGCGTATTCGCGACCCTCAACGCCAATTCGGGCTGTATGACGCGGCCGGCCGTGGTCTGTTTGCGACCTGGCAGTTGTACGCGTTGATGCACGGCGCCACGTCGGTGCTGTGGATAATTCTGCTGCTGGAAGTGCTGTGGGGCGTTGCGCAACTACTCCCGGTGAATACTGATCAAAAAATGATCGGCGCCCGTAAGCCCTTATGACAGAAGGGTTACAGGCGGGTGTGCTCAGGTTATCCACAGGCAGGTGCACAGTAGATGTGGGCAGTTTCAGCGTTCGAGCAGGATACGCCCACGGCTGAGGTCGGCTAGCTGGGTTTGCAGCGTGTCGATGAGCGCCTCGCCGAGTGCCAGCTGTAGCTCGACGCCATTGGCGGTGAATTTTTCTTCCATCACCAGCCCACCCAGTTCGGCCACGCGCAGCTTCACCAGGTTCAATTCCGAGAAGCTGCAGGCGCAACTGAGCGGCACGCGGCTGATCAGCTCGATGCGTTCGGCATTCTGCAGGCATTTGTTCGCACCGCCGCCGTAGGCACGGGCCAAGCCGCCGGTGCCCAGCTGGATGCCGCCGTACCAGCGAATCACCAGTACGGCGACCTGATCAAAGCCTTGGGCTTCGATGGCGGCCAGGATCGGCCGCCCGGCCGTGCCGCCGGGTTCGCCATCGTCGTTGCTGCGGTACTGGTCGGCGAGCTTCCAGGCCCAGCAGTTGTGCGTGGCGTTGAGGTCGCTGTGTTGCTCGAAAAACGCCTGGGCGTCTTGCGCGCTGGTGATCGGCGCGGCCAGGGTGATAAAGCGGCTTTTGCGTATTTCTTCACGAAATTCGCAAAGGCCGGTCAGCGTGAAAGGCATAAGTCGCTTCGTTTAGAGGGCTGGCTGGATGCCGCAGCCTTTGAGGATGATGTGGATCAGGTTGGTGCCGGCGTCTTCCATGTCTTGTTTGGTCAGCTTGGTGCGACCGGTGACGCGGCAGATCTGGGTGGCGAAGTCGGCGTAATGCTGGGTGCTGCCCCACAGCAGGAAAATCAGGTGTACGGGGTCGATGGGGTCCATCTTGCCGGCCTCGATCCAGGCCTGGAATACGGCTGCGCGGCCACTGAACCAGGCGCGGTAGTCCTGGCTGAAATATTCGGTCAGGCATTCGCCGCCGCTGATGATCTCCATGGCGAAGATCCGCGAGGCTTGCGGGTGGCGCCGGGAGAATTCCATTTTGGTGCGGATGTAGCGTGTCAGCGCGACGGCGGGGTCGTCCTCGGCGGTCAGCGCGTTGAAGGTGCTGTCCCACAGTTCGAGGATATTGCTCAGTACCGCGATGTACAGGCCGAGCTTGTTGGTGAAGTAATAATGCAAGTTAGCCTTGGGCAGCCCGGCACTCGAGGCAATGGTGTTCATGCTGGTGCCTTTGTAGCCATGGCGCGCGAATTCGTCTTCAGCCGCCTGGAGAATCGCTTGTTCATTCTTTTGCCGAATGCGGCTGGCAGGTTTACCGGCGTGGTTGCTGTGGGCAGGAACTTCGAGGCTCATGGAGGTTTCCGTGCTGATCGATAGAGACGACGTGTGCACAGATAACCCACCCTCAAGCCCCAGACAAGTCCCGATGCAATAAAACCGTCAAAGCGGTTCCAGCGTGTCGCTTTCCGGGGCGTGGTTTGCGCCAACGGCAGTCGCCTTGGCCTCGGGCAATAACAGGCACAACACGATGGCCGTCAGGCCGCCGCTGGTGATGGCCGAGTCGAACAAATTTTGCACAAGAGTGGGCATCAAGTGCAGCAGGTTGGGCTGGGCGGCAATGCCCAGGCCGACGCCGAACGAGGTGGCGATGATTAGCATGCTGCGCCGGTCCAGCGGCGCCTGGGCAAGAATGCGCACGCCGGCGGCGGCCACGCTGCCGAACATCACCAGGGTGGCGCCGCCCAATACCGGTTTGGGGATTTGCTGCAGCACCGCGCCGATCAGTGGAAACAAGCCGAGACAGAACAGCAGCACGCCAATGTATAAGCCGACGTAACGGCTGGCCACGCCGGTGAGTTGGATCACGCCGTTGTTCTGCGCAAACGTGGTGTTGGGGAATGCGCTGAAGGTGGCGGCGATCATGCAACTGACGCCATCACCCAATACGCCGCCCTTGAGTCGGCTTATATAAGAAGGGCCGCTGATGGGCTGGCGGGCGATCATGCAATTGGCGGTCAGGTCGCCAACGGTTTCGATACTGCTGATCAGATAAATCAGCGCGATGGGCAGGAAGGCGCTCCAGTCGAAGTTGAAACCAAAGCGAAACGGCATCGGCACGCTGATCAATGGCAAGTCAGGCAAGGCTTGGGGCACCAGCTTGCCGCTGAACCACGCGGCCAGACTGCCGAGGGCCAGGCCGATGATGATTGCCGAGAGGCGTACCCACGGCGTGTTCGAGCGGTTGAGCAAGATGATCGTCAACACGACGAGCAACCCCAAGGCCATGTTGGTCGGCGCGCCGAAGTCAGGCGCATTGAAACCGCCACCCAGGTCGGTGATGCCGACTTTGATCAGGCTGATGCCGATCAAGGTGATGACAATGCCGGTGACCAGGGGCGTGATCACACGGCGCAATTGGCCGATAAAACGGCTCAACACGATCTGCACCGCCGCGCCGAAAAAGCACACGCCAAAGACCATCGCCATGATGTCTTCCGGGCTGCCGCCGCGTTGCTTCACTAGAAAGCCTGCTGACAACACCGCGCCGAGAAACGCAAAGCTGGTGCCTTGCAGGCAGATCATGCCGGCGCCGATACCAAATGGCCTGCGTGCCTGGATGAAAGTGCCTACGCCGGACACCATCAACGCCATGCTGATCAGGTAGGGCAAGTGGGCGGTGAGCCCCAGCGTAGAACCGATGATCAGTGGCGGGGTGATGATGCCGACGAAAGCCGCCAGCACATGTTGCAACGCGGCCAATAGGGCCGGCAGTGGTTTCGGGCGGTCGTTCAGGCCGTAGATCAGGTCGTTGGGGCTAGAGGTTTCTGGTGGCATGGCAGGCAAACTCAGGGCGGACGGTTCAAGGTCCTGGCTCCCTTGCAAAAAGCTGTCCAGTTGCTCAGCTTTTAGTAAGAAGCCCGAGTTAGCGCGTTGCCGCCAGACTCTCCAGAAAGCTTTCCAGCACCAAATGTGGGCGGCGGCCCTTGCGCGTGACCGATGCGAGGCTTAAATCGTAAAAACGTGTAGTCGGTTTCAGCGCGCGCAGTCGGCCTTGTTGTACCCACAGGCTGGCGTAGTGGTCGGGCAGGTAGCCGATATAGCGGCCGGTGAGGATCAGGAACGCCATGCCTTCACGGTCCGAGGCGCTGGCGGTGCAATTGAGTGCCTGGTAATGGGCCTGGATGTCGGCGGGCAAGCGGAAGGTCGGGGCGATGGCGTCCTGGCTGTCGATACGTGGGTCGTCCAGTTGCTTGTCTTCCGCGTAAAACAACGGGTGGCCGACCGCGCAGTAGAGCAACGAGCGTTCGCTGTACAGGGGTTGGTATTCCAGGCCGGACAGCGCGCTCGCCTGAGGTACTACGCCGACATGCAGGCGACCATCGAGTACACCTTGTTCCACCTCGTTCGGCGCGATCATGCGGATCTGGATTTGTACGTCGGGGCCGCGTTCCTTCAACATCGCCAGGGCGTGGGTGATGCGCATGTGGGGCAGGGTGACCAGGTTGTCGGTGAGGCCGATGATCAGTTCGCCGCGCAAATGCTGGTGCAGGCCGTTGACCTCGGTGCGAAAACTTTCCAGCGCACTTAGTAGCTGCAAGGCCGATTGGTAGACCTCGCGGCCTTCTTCGGTCAGGGAGAATCCAGCGCGCCCGCGCTGGCACAGGCGCAATCCAAGGCGTTGCTCCAGGTCGCTCATCTGCTGGCTGATGGCCGAGCGGCCGATGCCGAGTACGGTTTCGGCCGCCGAGAAGCCTCCGCATTCCACCACGCTGCGAAAGATGCGCAACAGGCGGATATCGAAGTCGCTGACTTGGGCCAGGGGATCGGGTCGACGGCTGCTCATAGTTTAGTGAAGGCCTGACTGAAGGTTAGAAGAGTTGAATTTCACCGACTTTATCGCCGTGGCAATTTAGCTGCAACAACGCTTTTCAATCCCGACGCTGCCTTTTGCCCTGCGAGGTTTTGCTGATGAACATGCCCGAAAACGCCCCATCGTCCCTGGCCAGCCAACTGAAGTTGGATGCGCACTGGATGCCTTACACCGCCAACCGCAACTTCCAGCGCGACCCGCGCCTGATCGTCGGTGCTGAAGGCAGCTGGTTGATTGATGACAAGGGCCGCCGGGTATACGACTCGTTGTCGGGCCTGTGGACGTGTGGCGCCGGGCACACCCGTAAAGAGATTCAGGAAGCAGTCTCCAAGCAACTGGGCACCCTGGACTACTCCCCGGGCTTCCAATACGGTCATCCGTTGTCCTTCCAGCTGGCGGAAAAGATCACCGACCTGACCCCAGGCAACCTGAACCACGTGTTCTTCACCGATTCGGGCTCCGAGTGCGCCGATACCGCGGTGAAGATGGTGCGTGCGTACTGGCGCCTGAAGGGCCAGGCCACCAAGACCAAGATGATCGGCCGCGCCCGTGGCTATCACGGTGTGAACATTGCCGGAACCAGCCTGGGTGGCGTGAACGGCAACCGCAAGCTCTTCGGTCAGGGCCTGATGGACGTTGACCATCTGCCGCACACGTTGCTGGCGAGCAATGCCTTCTCCCGTGGCATGCCGGAGCTGGGCGGTATCGCCCTGGCCGATGAGCTGCTCAAGCTGATCGAACTGCACGACGCGTCGAACATCGCAGCGGTGTTTGTTGAACCGATGGCCGGTTCCGCTGGCGTGCTGGTGCCGCCACAGGGTTATCTCAAGCGACTGCGTGAGATCTGCGACCAACACAACATCCTGCTGGTGTTCGACGAAGTGATCACCGGTTTCGGCCGTACCGGCTCGATGTTCGGCGCCGACAGCTTTGGCGTGACCCCGGACCTGATGTGCATTGCCAAGCAAGTCACCAACGGCGCGATCCCGATGGGCGCGGTGATTGCCAGCAGCGAGATCTATCAGACCTTCATGAACCAGGCGACGCCGGAATACGCGGTGGAATTCCCCCACGGCTACACCTACTCGGCGCACCCGGTGGCTTGCGCGGCCGGCTTGGCGGCATTGGACCTGTTGCAGAAGGAAAACCTGGTGCAGAGCGTAGCCGAAGTAGCCCCGCACTTTGAGAATGCGTTGCACGGGTTGAAGGGCAGCAAGAATGTGATCGACATTCGTAACTACGGCCTGGCCGGCGCGATCCAGATTGCCCCGCGTGACGGTGATGCCATCGTGCGTCCATTTGAGGCCGGCATGGCCTTGTGGAAAGCGGGTTTCTACGTGCGCTTTGGCGGTGACACCCTGCAGTTCGGGCCAACCTTCAACAGCAAGCCGCAGGATCTGGACCGTCTGTTCGATGCAGTCGGCGAAGTGCTGAACAAGATCGACTGATTTCTCCTTCTATATAGAACAACTTTTCAGGAGCCCTGCATGAGCCTTATCCAGCATTTGATCAACGGCGAGTTGGTCAATGACAGCGGCCGTAGTGCCGACGTGTATAACCCGTCCACCGGCCAGGTGATTCACCAGGTGCCATTGGCCAGTCGTGAAACCATTCAACAGGCGATCGACTCGGCCAAGGCGGCGTTCCCGGCCTGGCGTAATACCCCACCGGCCAAGCGTGCCCAGGTGATGTTTCGTTTCAAGCAATTGCTGGAGCAGAACGAAGCGCGTATCTCGCAGTTGATCAGCGAGGAGCATGGCAAGACCCTGGAAGACGCCGCCGGTGAATTGAAGCGCGGCATCGAGAACGTCGAATACGCGTGCTCGGCGCCGGAGATTCTCAAGGGCGAGTACAGCCGTAACGTGGGGCCGAACATCGATGCGTGGTCGGACTTCCAGCCGCTGGGTGTGGTGGCGGGTATTACTCCGTTCAACTTCCCGGCGATGGTGCCGCTGTGGATGTACCCGCTGGCGATTGTGTGCGGTAACTGTTTCATCCTGAAACCATCGGAGCGTGATCCAAGTTCCACGCTGCTGATCGCGCAGCTGTTGCAGGAAGCCGGTCTGCCCAAAGGCGTGCTGAGCGTGGTACACGGGGACAAGGGCGCAGTGGATGCGCTGATTGAAGCGCCGGAAGTCAAAGCCCTGAGTTTTGTGGGTTCGACGCCGATTGCCGAGTACATCTACTCCGAAGCGACCAAGCGCGGCAAGCGTGTGCAGGCGCTGGGCGGGGCGAAGAACCATGCGGTACTGATGCCGGACGCAGACCTGGATAACGCAGTCAGCGCTTTGATGGGCGCAGCGTACGGTTCCTGCGGTGAGCGTTGCATGGCGATTTCGGTGGCCGTGTGCGTGGGTGACCAAGTGGCGGATGCGTTGATCGCCAAGTTGGTACCGCAGGTCAAGGCACTCAAGATTGGTGCGGGCACCTCTTGCGGCCTGGATATGGGGCCGTTGGTGACGGGCCAAGCGCGGGACAAAGTCAGTGGCTATATAGAGGACGGTGTGTCGGCGGGTGCCAAGCTGGTGGTCGACGGCCGTGGTTTGAGTGTTGCCGGGCATGAAGAGGGCTTCTTCCTGGGCGGCAGCTTGTTTGATCGTGTGACGCCCGAGATGCGTATCTATAAGGAAGAGATCTTCGGGCCGGTGCTGTGCGTGGTGCGGGTTGATAGCCTGGAAGCGGCGATGCAACTGATCAACGATCACGAGTACGGCAACGGCACCTGCATCTTCACCCGTGACGGTGAAGCGGCGCGGCTGTTCTGTGATGAGATCGAAGTGGGCATGGTCGGCGTAAACGTGCCGTTGCCCGTGCCGGTGGCGTACCACAGCTTTGGCGGCTGGAAGCGTTCGCTGTTTGGCGACTTGCATGCCTATGGGCCGGATGGGGTGCGTTTCTATACCCGACGCAAGGCGATTACCCAGCGTTGGCCGCAGCGGGCCAGCCATGAAGCGTCGCAGTTCGCCTTCCCGAGTCTGTAAGGCGTAGTAGGTGAAGGCCGGCCCCTTGGGGCCGGTTTTTGTGCTTTTGCGGCCTTTTTGACCTATATGACAGAAATGTGAACGAAAGGGATTGACGGCGTTTTATATCTGTCTATAATTCGCCCCACTTCCGGCGCAGTCGAAACGGAAAACTCCTTGGTAAACAATGAGTTATGAAGTTTTCGGCAGCAGGTTGCTTCAGTTCATCGAAGCCAAAA
>NZ_CBFHAZ010000142.1:0-12463 GCF_965653655.1 Pseudomonas onubensis
CGAATGCGGAGTGTCAGTCGATAGATTTGTGACTGATACACCGCATTCGCGAGCAAGCCCGCTCCCACATTGTTTAACCGTGTTGTGTCAGTAGCCACTCTGGAATACGGCGTTCAAGATAGTAACTGGGGCGCTTGAGCGTCCCATCGACAAACCCCACATGCCCACCTTTTGCCAGCAACTCAAACTCGGTGCAATCCGACAGTTCACTGGCCTGCGGCAAGCTGTGGGCGAACACAAACGGGTCATCGGCGGCCTGGATAATCAGGGTTGGCGTGCGGATTTCACCCAGGTAGTAACGGCTCGATGCGCGGCGGTAATAGTCCTCGGCACTGAGGAACCCGTGCAGCGGCGCAGTCACCCGGCCGTCGAAGTCCCAGAATGTACGCATCTTCTCCAGTGAGCCCAGGGCTTCCAGGGTTTGCAGCCCTTCGGCCCGGCCATCCTGTACAAAGCGGCTTTGCTTGACGCGGATATACGCCAACATCTCGCGCATAAAATGCTTTTGATACACCCGCGAAAAGCCCAGCCCGATGCGATCGGCGCACTGGTCCAGTCGAAACGGCACCGACACCGCCGCAGCGCCTTGCAGCCCGGACGTTTCACCGGTTTCACCCAGGTGCTTGAGCAACACGTTGCCGCCCAACGAATAACCCACCGCGTACAGCGGCGCCAAGGGTCGCTTGGCGTGCAGATGGGCAATCGCCGCCGCCAGGTCTTCGCTGGCACCCGAGTGATAGCTGCGTGCCAACAGGTTTGGCTCGCCCGAGCAACCGCGCCAATTCAAGGCGGCGCTGGCCCAGCCTTGGGCGGCGAGGGCCTTTTGCAGCCCGGCCACATAAGGTGAGTTGGACGAACCGGTCAGCCCGTGCAGCACCAGCACCAATGGCGCTTGCGCGTCATGGGGGCCATGCCAATCGAGGTCGAGAAAGTCTCCGTCGTCCAGCCACAGGCGTTCGCGTTGGCGTTCGATGTGGGTGGTGGGGCGCCACAGCGGCCCCCACAAGGTTTGCAAGTGAGGGTTGCCGAGGCCGAAGGCGGGTTTGAACAGTTCAGAGGACGGGATCATGTAGCTCTCGGTAGCAAGCGAACTCACTGTGGCAGGCGAGCTTATCGTGGCGAGCAGGCTTGCCCTGCGTTGGGCTGCGAAGCGGCCCCAATAAAGTCGCCGCATTCTATTTGTCAGATCGCGGTGCCTGTAAAAGGGGCCGCTCCGCAGCCCAGCGCGAGCTTGCTCCCTCGCCACAGATGAAACCGGATCAGTCGGTAGGTTCGACCAACCGGTGCCACAACGCGTAATACACCCGACCGGACTTCTGCTCCCGGTGCAGGCGCCAGCTGCCCGGCAGGCCGAGGGTAGACGGCGCGGTCTCGCTTTCAGTGTAGATCCACGCGTCGGGTGCCAGCCACTGACGTTCTTCCAGCAAGGCGCACACCGTCGGCAACAGGTTCTGGTTGAATGGCGGGTCGAGGAACACCACGTCGTATTCGCTGGCCGCCTGGGTTTCCAGGTAGCGCAGCGCATCGGCGGTCTGCACCTGGCCGGTGGTGCAGCGCAGTGTGCCCAGGTGTTCCTTGAGGCTGGACACCGCGACATTGCTGGCATCCAGCGCCTGGCCCTGGGCCGCGCCTCGGGACAGCGCCTCCAGGAACAGCGCGCCACTGCCGGCGAACGGGTCCATTACCTTGGCGCCGCCGATATACGGCGCGAGCCAGTTGAACAGGGTTTCACGCACGCGGTCCGGCGTTGGGCGCAGGCCCACGACGTCGGGGAAACTCAGCTTGCGGCTGCCCCATTCACCGCCAATGATGCGCAGTTGGCCCACACCGTTATGCACGTTGTGGACAGGTTTTTTCGGGCGAGATGAACTGGCCATTAATGCTCCGGAACCCCGAGCGGCTGCTCGGCGGGTTTATCAGTGGGGGGCGGTAGTGGCTTTTGCGCAATCGTCGGGCCGGCGGTCACGATGACCATCTTGTCGGCGCTCAAGTGTTTATTCATTGCAGCCTTGACCTGTTCTACGGTCAGGGCCTGGGATTGTTTCATGAAATCCTCAAGATAGCTCAGCGGCAGGTTATAGAAACCCATGGCGCCCAGTTGCCCTACGATATCCGCGTTGCTCGCGGTAGAAAGCGGGAAGCTGCCGGCCAGCTCGCGCTTGGCGTCGTCCAGTTCCTTTTGCGTCGGGCCGGTCTTGAGGTAGTCGGCCAATACGTCTTCAACCAGGCGCAGGGTGCTGCCGCTCATTTCGGCGCGGGTTTGCAGGTTGATCATGAACGGGCCACGCACCTGCATCGGCGAGAAGCCGGAGTAAACGCCGTAGGTCAGGCCGCGTTTTTCACGCACTTCGCTCATCAAGCGGGTGCCGAAACCGCCGCCGCCGAGGATCTGGTTGCCCAGGGACAAGGCGGCGTAGTCCGGGTCGGCACGGTCGATGCCCAGTTGTGCGAACAGCAAATGGGTTTGCTTGGACGGGAACTCGATATGGCTCAGGCCAGCTTTCGGCTCGGTCGGCTGGGCGATCTTGGCCAGGGCCGGGCCTTTTGGCAGCGATGCGGAGACCTTGGCCGTCATGGCTTCAGCTTCGGCGCGATTCAGGTCGCCCACCACGGCAATCACTGCGTTGCCCGCCGCATAAGCTTTTGCGTGGAACGCCTGCAGCTGCGCCAGGGTAATCGCCGGAATGCTCTCGGGTGTGCCTTCGCTCGGGTGGGCGTAAGGGTGGTCGCCGTACAAACGCTTAAACAGCTCAAGGCTGGCCAGCTTGCCCGGGTTCTGCTTCTGGTACTCAAAACCGGCCAGAATCTGGTTCTTGATGCGCGCCAGGGAGTCGGCCGGGAAAGTCGGCTTGCCAATCACTTGGTCAAACAGCGCCAGGGCCGCGTCGCGCTTGTCGCTGTCGCTCAGGCTGCGCAGGGACACCAACGCCATGTCGCGAAAAGCGCCGTTGCCGAAGTCCGCGCCCAGGCCTTCAAAGCCGCTGGCGATCTGGCTGACATCCTTGCCCGGTATGCCTTCGTTGAGCATGGCGTTGGTCAGCAACGCAACGCCTGGGGTGTTGCCGTCCTGGCTGCTGCCGGCGGCGAACAGGATGCGCATGTCGAACATCGGCAGTTCGTGGGCCTCGACGAACAGCACCTTGGCGCCCTCGGCGGTGGTCCAGGTTTGCACGTCGAGCTTGCGGTTGGTCGGCGCCTTGCCGTCCAGTTCCGCCAAAGATTGCAGTTTGTTGGCCGATTGCGCCTTGTCCAGCGCCTGGCTGGCCACGGACTCACTAGGGCGCAGGAAGTACACGGCGCCGGCGGCGATCAGGGTGACCACAACCAGGCCGGGGAAGATCAGGCGGCTGCTTTTGCGGTTACTCATGAGCGGTCTCCTCAGGCAAAACATGGGCGACGCTCAAACGTTCGCGGGTGAAGTAGGTGCGTGCGGCTTTCTGGATATCTTCCGGGGTCACGCTTTGCAGGTCGGCAAGCTCGGTGTCCATGAGTTTCCACGACAGGCCAACGGTTTCCAGCGAGCCGATGGCCGTGGCCTGGCTGGTGATGGAATCACGTTGGTAAACCACGCCGGCAATCACTTGGGCGCGGATACGCTCCAGTTCTTCGGTGGTCGGCGGCTTGGCCTTCAACTCGTCGAGCAAACGCCACAAACCGGCTTCAGCCTGGGCAATGGTCTTTTTCTTCTGTTGGTTCGGCGTGGCGCTCAATGTGAACAGGCTGTCACCACGGGTATAGGCGTCGTAGCTGGTGGAGGCGCCTGAGACCAGCTCTTCACCGCGCTCCAGTTGCTCCGAGATACGTGCGCTGTAGCCGCCATCCAGCAGGGCCGACAGCAGGCGCAGGGCTTGCACCGAGCGCTTGTCTTCGGCGGTCGCGAGGCCCGGCACGTTGAAACCGAGGATCACGCTCGGCAGTTGGGTCTGCACGTGCATGGTCAGCAGGCGCTCGCCAGGCTCGGCCAGTTCCAGCGGAATCTTGGCGGGTGGCACGTCGCGCTTGGGGATTGGGCCGAAGTAACGTTCGGCGAGTTTCTTGACCTCATCCGGCGTTACGTCGCCGACCACCACCAGCGTGGCGTTGTTCGGTACGTACCAGGACTGGTACCAGTGGCGCAGCTCTTCAACCTTCATGCGCTCAAGGTCGGCCATCCAGCCGATGGTCGGCGTGTGGTAGCCGCTGGCCGGGTAGGCCATCGCCTTGAAGCGCTCGTAGGCCTTGGACATCGGGTTGTCGTCGGTGCGCAGGCGGCGTTCTTCCTTGATCACCTCGATTTCGCGGCTGAACTCATCGGCCGGCAGGCGCAGGCTGGCCATGCGGTCGGCTTCCAGTTCGAAAGCGACGCCCAGGCGGTCACGCGCCAGTACCTGGTAATACGCGGTGTAGTCGTCGCTGGTGAAGGCGTTTTCTTCGGCGCCCAGGTCGCGCAGGATCAGCGAGGCTTCGCCGGGACCTACCTTGGCGCTGCCCTTGAACATCATGTGTTCCAGGGCGTGGGACAAACCGGTCTGGCCCGGGGTTTCGTAGCTCGAACCGACCTTGTACCAGACCTGGGAAACCACCACCGGCGCGCGATGGTCTTCGCGCACGACCACTTTAAGGCCGTTATCGAGGGTGAATTCATGGGTGGGTTGTGGGTCGGCAGCCAAGGCTGAAAGAGGCAGACAAACTGTGCTGAGCAGCAGGCCTGCGGCGCGGCGGGCTAGAGCAATCATTCGTGTTTTAACCTGTTGGGCTACCCGCTTGGTCTTAGCGTCGGCGGGCGAGGAGGTGCTAGGATACTGATCCGATTCAGGGGCGGCCACTGCGGCGGTCATATCGTTCCGGATCGAGTCGTAGGAATGTAGGAGTTGGCGCTGGGTTTCCCCGACGATCTTCTACTTTTCGCCGATTTTGTCGCTTCAGTCCTTTATTGAAACGATTTGTTGAGGCCTTTATTTACGCCTTACAAAATGTTGCGCATGAACAAGCGAGCGTTAAAGCAGTCTGTTCTGCATCGAATTTATTTACCGAGGCGCCCTGGCGCATCGCTACTTTGAGATAGCCGTCCTCCATGTTTGGTTCCAACGACGACAAGAAGAGCCCAGCTGCGGCTGGCGAGAAAAAAGGCCTGTTCGGATGGCTGCGCAAAAAGCCGCAGGAAACCGTCGTCGAACAGCCGCAGGTTCAGCCTGAGCCGATTCCAGAACCCGTGATAGACGCTGAGCCGCCCGCGCCGGTGGTGTTGCCGATGGCCGAGCCGGTGTTGCAACCGGTGGTTGAGCCTGAACCCGAGCACAAACCGTGGTTGGAACTGCCGGTGGCTGAAGAGCCTGTGGCACTGGTTGAAGATGTACAGGCTGAGCACGTCACGCCGCCGATTCCTGTGGTTGTTGAGCCGGTTGCAGTGGTCGTCGAAGCGCCTGCGCCCGTCACCGTTGAGCCAGAGCCAGAGCCAGAGCCAGAGCCAGTTCCTGTTGTCGTTGCCGCTCCCGCCATTATCGAGCCGCCGGTCGCCCCGGAGCCTGTTGTGGCTGCCGCTGAAACCAGCAAAACCGGGTTCTTCGCCCGCCTCAAGCAAGGCCTGAGCAAAACCAGCGCCAGCATCGGCGAAGGCATGGCCAGCCTGTTCCTGGGCAAGAAGGTCATTGATGACGAACTGCTGGAAGACATCGAAACCCGCCTGCTCACCGCCGATGTGGGCGTTGAAGCCACTGCCGTGATCATCCAGAGCCTGACCCAGAAGGTTGCGCGCAAGCAGCTGACTGACGCCGATGCGCTCTACAAGTCCTTGCAGGCCGAACTGGCTGCGATGCTTAAACCTGTAGAAGCCCCGCTGGTGATCACGCCGAACAAGCCGTTCGTGATTCTGGTGGTCGGCGTCAATGGTGCCGGCAAAACCACCACCATCGGCAAGCTCGCCAAGAAGCTGCAATCGGAAGGCAAGAAAGTCATGCTCGCCGCCGGCGACACCTTCCGCGCCGCTGCCGTGGAGCAGCTGCAGGTCTGGGGTGAGCGCAACAAGATCCCGGTGATCGCCCAGCACACTGGCGCCGATTCCGCCTCGGTGATCTTCGATGCGGTGCAAGCTGCCAAGGCCCGTAACATCGACGTGTTGATCGCCGACACCGCCGGTCGCCTGCACACCAAAGACAACCTGATGGAAGAGCTGAAGAAAGTGCGCCGCGTAATTGGCAAGCTCGACGCCGACGCCCCGCACGAAGTGCTGCTGGTGCTCGACGCCGGCACTGGCCAGAACGCCATCAGCCAGGCCAAACAATTCAACCAGACGGTGCAACTGACCGGCCTGGCATTGACTAAGCTCGACGGCACGGCCAAAGGCGGTGTGATCTTCGCCCTGGCTAAACAGTTCGGGTTGCCGATTCGTTATATCGGTGTCGGTGAAGGCATCGACGACCTGCGCACCTTTGAAGCCGAACCCTTTGTACAGGCACTTTTCGCCGAGCGGGAGCGTTCATGATTCGATTCGAACAGGTCGGTAAACGCTACGCCAACGGGCATGTGGGCTTGCATGAGCTGAGCTTTCGAGTACGGCGTGGCGAGTTTTTGTTTGTGACCGGCCACTCGGGCGCCGGTAAAAGTACGCTGCTGCGGCTGTTGCTGGCGATGGAGCGCCCGACCACCGGCAAACTGCTGCTGGCCGGCCAGGATCTGGCCACTATCAGCAATGCACAGATTCCGTTCCTGCGCCGCCAGATCGGCGTGGTGTTCCAGAACCACCAGTTGCTGTTTGATCGCACGGTGTTCAACAACATTGCTCTGCCGTTGCAGATTCTCGGTCTGTCCAAGGCTGAAATCGTCAAGCGCGTGGATTCGGCTCTGGAGCGCGTAGCGCTGTCGGACAAGACCGACCTGTACCCAGGCGACCTGTCCACCGGCCAACAACAGCGCGTCGGCATCGCCCGCGCCATCGTCCACCGCCCGGCCTTGCTGCTGGCGGACGAACCTACGGGTAACCTCGACCCACGTCTGGCGGCGGAGATCATGGGCGTGTTCGAAGACATCAACCGCCTGGGCACCAGCGTATTGATTGCCAGTCACGACCTGGCCCTGATCGCTCGCATGCGCCACCGTATGCTGACCCTGCAACGCGGCCGCCTGATCGGTGACGGGGAGGCTGGCGTATGAGTGCCACTCGCAGCCCCAAGGTTTCCGAACGTGTGGCGCCAAAAGCGGCCGACCCGCAACCGCCGAAGAAAAAACGCGACGAAGATGATGGCCCGGATTTCGCCACGCTGCTGCGCGCCTGGATCGAAAGCCATCGCGCCAGTTTGGTCGACAGCCTGCGCCGCCTGGGCAAGCAGCCGATCGGCAGCTTTTTCACCTGCCTGGTAATGGCTGTGGCATTGAGCCTGCCGATGGGCTTGTCGCTGCTGCTTAATAATGTGGAGCGCCTGGGCGGTTCCTGGCAGCGCGCGGCGCAGATTTCGCTGTACCTGGACCTCGACACCAGTGCCAAAGACGGCGAGAACCTGCGCGACGACATCAAGAACCTGCCGGGCGTGGCGGATGCCGAATACATCAGCCGCGATCAGGCGCTTGAAGAGTTCCAGCAGCAATCGGGCCTGGGTGAGGCGCTCAAAGAGCTGCCGCAGAACCCGCTGCCGGGCGTGGTGCTGGTGACGCCGAACGAAGTCGACAAGCCGGCGCTTGAGGCCCTGCGACAAAAACTCGCAGAGATGCCGAAGGTGCAACAGGCACAACTTGATCTAGTCTGGGTAGAGCGCCTGGCGGCCATCCTCAAGCTGGGCGACCGCTTTGTGTTCGGTCTCACGGTGTTGTTGGTGTCTGCATTACTTTTGGTGATAGGTAATACCATTCGTCTTCATATTGAAAACCGTCGCACCGAGATAGAAGTGATTAAACTGGTCGGCGGCACAGACAGCTATGTGCGTAGGCCTTTTCTGTACATGGGCGCGCTTTATGGCTTTGGTGCCGGGATTTTGTCTTGGGGCGTGCTGGCTTTTGGCTTGAACTGGCTGAACGACGCGGTAGTCGGGCTGGCCGGCTTGTACGGCAGTGATTTTGCCTTGGCCGGCGTGCCGGTCGCCGACGGTCTGAGTCTCTTGCTTGGCGCCGTCTTGTTGGGGTATATCGGTGCTTGGATTGCGGTCGCTCGTCATTTACGTGAGCTGGCACCGAAGTAGTTAATGTCAGATTAATGTGGTTTCGTTTGTATTGACCGTATTGGTGGTTTAGGGAACTTGTCCTACGGTTCCCGGTCAATTTTCGCAGTGCTGAACTGCACGAGTTATGTGAGTCGGAGGTTTTTTCGTATGACCACTTCTTTGCAACCTGCTTATGCTCTGGTCCCAGGTGCAAACCTGGAAGCCTATGTGCACACGGTCAACAGCATTCCGTTGCTGACGCCCGAGCAGGAGCGTGAACTGGCCGAGAGTCTCTACTATGAGCAGGATTTGGGGGCGGCTCGGCAGATGGTGCTCGCCCACCTGCGTTTTGTCGTACATATCGCCCGTAGCTATAGCGGCTACGGCCTGGCCCAGGCTGATCTGATCCAGGAAGGCAACGTCGGCCTGATGAAGGCTGTAAAGCGCTTCAACCCTGAAATGGGCGTGCGTCTGGTGTCGTTTGCTGTGCACTGGATCAAGGCGGAAATCCACGAGTTCATCCTGCGCAACTGGCGCATCGTGAAAGTCGCGACCACCAAGGCCCAGCGCAAGCTGTTCTTCAACCTGCGCAGCCAGAAAAAACGCCTGGCGTGGCTGAACAACGAGGAAGTCCACCGCGTGGCCGAAAGCCTCGGCGTGGAGCCGCGTGAAGTGCGCGAGATGGAAAGTCGCCTGACCGGCCATGACATGGCATTCGACCCGGCCGCTGAAGCGGACGACGACAGCGCCTTCCAATCGCCAGCCAACTACCTGGAAGACCACCGGTACGACCCGGCGCGTCAATTGGAAGACGCCGACTGGAGCGACAACTCCAACCAGAACCTGCACGAAGCGCTGGAAGTGCTGGACGACCGCAGCCGTGACATCCTCTATCAGCGCTGGTTGGCTGAAGAAAAAGCCACGCTGCACGACCTGGCGCAGAAGTACAACGTGTCGGCCGAGCGGATTCGTCAGCTTGAGAAAAGCGCGATGAACAAGCTGAAGTTGTCGATCGCCGCTTAAAACGCCGGTATCGAAAACAGCACGATCGAATGTGGGAGCGGGCTTGCTCGCGAAAGCGGAGTGTCAGTCACTGTAGATATTGACTGAACCACCGCATTCGCGAGCAAGCCCGCTCCCACATTTGTTTTTGTGTTGTGTCAGTCAGCCCACGGTGCCTTTCGGGAGTTATTCAACTCCACCAAGTAACCATCCCCACCCAACTGGCTCATCTGCTGCCGAATCCACGCCGCCCGTCGCGTCACATACGCCGTCGGATGGCTGGCACTCCACACCCGTGGATTAGGCAAAACCGCCGCCAGATAGCTGGCCTGCTGACGGGACAGCGCCTTGGCACTCACGCCAAAGTGATGCCGTGCGGCTGCCTCTGCGCCAAACACGCCTTCATCCCACTCCACGCTATTGAGGTACACCTCAAGAATCCGCTGCTTGGGCCACAACACCTCGGTCAGCGCGGTAAACCAGGCTTCCAGGCCTTTGCGCAGATAACTGCGGCCGGTCCACAAAAACAGGTTCTTCGACACTTGCTGGCTCAAGGTGCTGGCGCCGCGAATCGAACCGCCGCGCTCGTTATGCAGCAGCGCCGCCTGGATCGCGCCGAAATCAAAACCCCAGTGCTGCGGGAAACGCTGGTCTTCACCGGCCATTACCGCCACTTTCAGTTCGTCGGATATCTCGTCCCACGGCACCCAAGTGCGTTGCAGGTCAATCGGCTCGCCGTCGACCCAGGATTCGATCTTGCGCTCCACCATCAGCGCAGTGAACGGCGGCGGCACCACACGAAACAGCAGCACCAGCAGCACACTGCCGATGGCAAACCATTTAAGGACGTTGAGAAAGCGCTTGAAGAGGAGACGCAGCATAGAGATGGCTTGGCCGAACCCGTTGAGCGGGCCATTATACAGACCCTGCCCATCGAGTCTGACTGGAGTTCCTCATGCTGCGTAGCTTTCTGATGCTGGCCGCCTTTTTCGGCTTTACCGGCGTCGCCCTCGGCGCCTTTGCCGCCCATGGCCTGAAAAACCGTCTGAGCGCCGAGTACCTGACGATCTTCCACACCGGCGTCACCTACCAGTTGGTGCACGCCCTGGCGCTGTTCGGCGTGGCATTGCTGGCCGCGCATATTCCTGGCCGACTAGTCAACTGGGCGGGCATCTCCTTTACCGTCGGTATCCTGCTGTTCTCGGGCAGTCTGTATGCGCTGACCCTGACCGGCATCAGCAAGCTCGGCATCATCACGCCGTTTGGGGGGCTTGCCTTCTTGCTCGGCTGGTTCTTCCTCGGTTTGACTGCGTGGCGTCTACAGGTCGCCTGACCAAGGGACTTGGGTCAGCCGCGCTGATCGGGCTAGAATGCTGGCCCCTAAAAACGATGGCGGCCCGTGGCATGCGCATTCAGTTGAACGGCGAACCCCTTGAACTGCCCGACGGTGAAACCGTCGCGGCCCTGCTGACCCGTCTGGACCTGACCGGACGCCGAGTCGCAGTGGAGCTCAACATGGATATCGTCCCGCGTAGCCAGCATGCCGACACCGCGCTCACCGAAGGTGATCAGGTGGAAGTGGTCCACGCCATCGGCGGCGGCTAGCCGCCCGGCGCTCGAGGGCGCCAACCCGCATTCTGCAGAACCTCACCCCACTTCGAGGATTTCCCATGAGCATCGTTCGTAGCGACAAGCCCTTCGTCCTGGCCGGTCGTACCTACCAGTCCCGCCTGCTGGTCGGCACCGGCAAGTACCGCGACATGGAAGAAACCCGTCTGGCCATCGAAGCCTCGGGTGCCGAGATCGTGACCTTTGCCGTGCGCCGCACCAACCTCGGCCAGATCGAAGGCGAGCCGAACCTGCTCGAAGTGTTGTCGCCGGATCGCTACACCTTCCTGCCGAACACTGCCGGTTGCTACGACGCCATCGAAGCCGTGCGCACCTGCCGCCTGGCCCGTGAGCTGCTCGACGGCCACAACCTGGTGAAGCTGGAAGTGCTGGCCGACCAGAAAACCCTGTTCCCCAACGTGATCGAAACCCTCAAGGCCGCCGAAACCCTGGTCAAGGAAGGCTTCGACGTGATGGTCTACACCAGTGATGACCCGATCATCGCGCGCCAATTGGCCGAAATCGGCTGCATCGCCGTGATGCCGTTGGCCGGGCTGATTGGTTCCGGTTTGGGCATCTGCAACCCCTACAACCTGCAAATCATCCTCGAAGAAGCCAGAATTCCGGTGCTGGTGGATGCGGGCGTGGGCACTGCCTCCGACGCCACCATCGCCATGGAGCTGGGGTGTGACGCGGTGCTGATGAACTCGGCCATCGCCCATGCCCAGCAGCCGGTCATGATGGCCCAAGCCATGCAACACGCAATCGTCGCGGGCCGCCTGGCGTACCTCGCCGGTCGCATGCCGAAAAAACTGTACGCCAGCGCCTCCTCGCCGCTGGATGGTCTGATCAAGTAAGAGCCATTGATGACTGAATCAAACGAAACGCCGAACACCGTGGAAGAAGGCGACGAGTCCAAGCACCGCCGCATCAAGAGTTTTGTGATGCGCGCCGGCCGCATGACCGAAGGCCAGCAAAAGGGCCTGGAGCAAGGTACGCCGCTGTTCGTGTTGCCACTGGCCGACGCGCCGGTGGACTACGACCAGGTGTTCGGCCGTTCGGCCCCGCGTTCCCTGGAAATCGGTTTCGGCATGGGCCACTCGCTGCTGGAAATGGCCGCCGCCGCGCCGGACCAGGACTTTATCGGTGTGGAAGTGCACCGCCCAGGTGTCGGCGCGCTGCTTAACGGCGTACTCACCCAAGGCCTGACCAACCTGCGCGTGTACGACTGCGACGCGATTGAAGTGCTCAACCGCTGCATCGCCGACAACAGCCTCGACCGCCTGATGCTGTTCTTCCCGGACCCTTGGCACAAATCGCGTCACCACAAGCGCCGCATCGTCCAGGCTTCCTTCGCGGAACTGGTGCGCAGCAAGCTCAAGGTCGGCGGCATCCTGCACATGGCCACCGACTGGGAACCGTATGCGGAATACATGCTGGAAGTGATGGACGTAGCGCCTGGCTACCGCAACCTGGCCGAAGACGGCAAATGCGTGCCACGCCCGGCTGAGCGCCCGATCACCAAGTTCGAACGCCGCGGTGAGCGTCTGGGGCATGGGGTTTGGGATTTGAAGTTCGAGAAGCTGGACTAACAGTCCCAGGCTCGGAATACGGTCAAAAATGTGGGAGGCCCCGCCACCTCTTCGATGTAGCGCTGTCGCGCATCAAACTGGTTCATCGTAAGGTTGAAGAACGCGGGCGGGGCAAAGGCCGTAACCAGCACTGGTGTGCCAGCACCCGAGTGG
>NZ_CBFHAZ010000143.1:0-12440 GCF_965653655.1 Pseudomonas onubensis
GGGGTAAACCGGCAGGGATGCCGGTTTAGCCGCGCTGGGCCAAGGATGGCCCATCGCGGCGGCCCCCCAAATCACTGTCGGATTGCGGGCATGCCGAGCCATAGCGAGGCACCGAGTGTTGGGGCGAGGACTTTTTGGTTACTTTTGACTGGGCCGGCATTCCGGTCCTTGCAAAAGTGAGCCGCTGTAAGAGCGGAACCATAGGCCGCCGTTACCCAAATAACGGATATGTACACGATCAAACCACAGCAGGCACCAAAAACGCCGCTTCCAACAACTGCCGCGTATAAGCATGCTGCGGATCCGCAAAGATCCCCGCCGCGTCCCCCTGTTCCACCACTTGCCCATGCTTGACCACCATCAACTGGTGACTCAAGGCCTTCACCACCGCCAAATCATGGCTGATAAACAGATACGTCAGGTTGTACTTGGCCTGCAGCCCCCGCAACAATTCCACCACTTGCCGCTGCACCGTGCGGTCCAGCGCGGACGTCGGTTCATCGAGCAATATCAAGCGGGGCTTGAGCACCAAGGCACGGGCGATGGCGATACGTTGACGCTGCCCACCGGAAAACTCATGGGGGTAACGATGCCGCGACTCCGGGTCCAGGCCCACTTCCTTGAGCGCTGCAATAATCGCCACTTCCTGCTCGGCCGGCGTGCCCATCTTGTGGATACGCAACCCTTCGCCAACGATCTCACTCACACACATCCGCGGGCTCAAGCTGCCGAACGGGTCTTGAAACACCACCTGCATCTCCCGCCGTAGCGGGCGCACCTGTTGCTGAGTCAAGCGGTCAAGCTGCTGGCCTTCAAAGCGAATCCCGCCTTTGCTGGCGATCAGGCGCAGAATTGCCAGGCCCAGGGTGGACTTGCCCGAGCCGCTTTCACCGACGATGCCCAGTGTCTGGCCCTGGGGCAGGCTGAAGTTGATGCCATCCACCGCCTTGACGTAATCGACGGTGTTGCGCAAAAAGCCCTTTTTGATCGGGAACCAGACCTTCAGGTCGTCGACTTCCAAGAGTGGCGGCCCGACCTCGTTACTGGCTGGCCCACCGCTGGGCTCCGCCGCCAGCAGTTCCTGGGTGTAAGGGTGCTGGGGCGACTGAAACAGCGTCTCGCAATCAGCCTGTTCAACGATGCAACCCTGCTGCATCACACACACGCGGTGGGCGATGCGCCGCACCAGGTTCAAGTCATGGCTGATCAGCAGCAAGGCCATGCCCAACCTGGCCTGCAGTTCTTTGAGCAGCTCCAGGATCTTCAATTGCACGGTGACGTCGAGGGCCGTGGTCGGCTCGTCGGCGATCAGCAACTCGGGTTCGTTGGCCAGGGCCATGGCGATCATCACTCGCTGGCGCTGGCCGCCGGACAGTTCGTGGGGCAAGGCCTTGAGGCGCTTGTGCGGCTCGGGGATGCCCACCAGTTCAAGCAGTTCCAGGGTGCGCCGGGTCGCGACTTTGCCGGTGAGGCCTTTGTGCAGGCCGAGCACTTCGTTGATCTGCTTCTCAATCGAATGCAGCGGATTCAGCGAGGTCATTGGCTCCTGAAAGATCATCGCAATGCGGTTGCCGCGAATATGCCGGATGGTTTTTTCTTTGAGGGTCAGCAGATCATGCCCGGAGTAACTGATGGTACCGGCCGGGTGCCGCGCCAGTGGGTAGGGCAACAGGCGCAGGATCGAGTGGGCGGTCACCGATTTGCCCGAGCCGCTTTCGCCGACCAGCGCCAGGGTTTCGCCGCGCTTGATATCGAAGCTGACGTGGTTGACCACGCGGTGGTGATTGTCGCCGGTGACGAACTCGACGCAGAGGTCGCGGACTTCGATCAGATTGTCCTGATTCATCTCATTTCCTCGGGTCGAAGGCATCGCGAGCGGACTCGCCGATAAACACCAGCAAACTCAACATGATCGCCAGCACGGCAAACGCACTCATGCCCAGCCACGGCGCTTGCAGGTTGGATTTGCCCTGGGCTACCAGCTCGCCCAGGGACGGCGAGCCGGCCGGCAGGCCGAAGCCGAGGAAATCCAGGGCGGTAAGGGTGCCGATGGCGCCGGTGAGGATGAACGGCATGAAGGTCATGGTCGAGACCATGGCATTGGGCAGGATATGCCGGAACATGATCGCGCCGTTCTGCATGCCCAGCGCTCGGGCGGCACGCACATATTCCAGGTTGCGCCCGCGCAGGAACTCGGCGCGCACCACGTCCACCAGGCTCATCCACGAAAACAGCAGCATGATGCCTAGCAGCCACCAAAAGTTGGGCTGCACAAAGCTGGCGAGGATGATCAGCAGGTACAGCACCGGCAAACCCGACCAGATCTCCAGGAAACGCTGGCCGGCCAGGTCGACCCAGCCGCCATAGAAGCCCTGCAAGGCGCCGGCGACAACGCCGATGATCGAGCTGAGCACGGTCAGCGTCAGGGCAAACAGCACCGACACCCGAAAGCCGTAGATCACTCGCGCCAGCACATCGCGGCCCTGGTCGTCGGTGCCCAGCAGGTTGACGCTGGAGGGCGGCGCTGGCGCGGGGACTTTCAGGTCGTAGTTGATGCTCTGGTAGCTGAACGGGATGGGCGCCCACAGCGTCCAGGCGTCCTTGGCCTTGAGCAGTTCCTGGATATACGGGCTTTTGTAGTTGGCCTCCAGCGGGAATTCGCCGCCAAAGGTGGTCTCCGGGTAGCGTTTAAGCGCCGGGAAATACCAGCCACCGTCGTAATGGACTGCCAGCGGTTTATCGTTGGCGATCAACTCGGCGCCCAGGCTCAGCACGAACAGAATCAGGAACAGCCACAGCGACCACCAGCCACGTTTGTTGGCTTTGAAACGCTCGAACCGGCGGCGATTGAGGGGGGACAGGTTCATCTCAATGCTCCCGGCTGGCAAAGTCGATACGCGGATCGACCAGGGTGTAGGTGAGGTCGCCGATCAACTTCACGATCAACCCCAGCAAGGTGAAGATAAACAACGTGCCGAACACCACCGGGTAATCGCGGTTGATCGCCGCTTCAAAGCTCATCAGGCCCAGGCCGTCGAGGGAAAAGATCACCTCGACCAGCAGCGAGCCGGTGAAGAAAATCCCGATAAACGCCGAAGGGAAACCGGCAATCACCAGCAGCATGGCGTTACGAAACACATGGCCGTAGAGCACGCGGTGGTTGGTCAGGCCTTTGGCTTTGGCGGTGACCACGTACTGTTTGTTGATTTCGTCGAGGAAGCTGTTTTTGGTCAGCAGGGTCATGGTCGCGAAGTTGCCGATGACCAGCGCGGTGACGGGCAGGGCCAGGTGCCAGAAATAATCGAGGATCTTGCCGCCCCAGCTCAGTTCTTCGAAATTGTTGGAGGTCAGCCCGCGCAAGGGGAACCAGTCCAGGTAGCTGCCGCCGGCAAACACCACGATCAGCAGGATCGCGAACAAAAACGCCGGGATCGCATAGCCGACGATGATCGCCGAACTGGTCCACACATCGAAGTGGCTGCCATGCCGCGTGGCCTTGGCGATGCCCAGCGGGATCGACACCAGGTACATGATCAGCGTGCTCCATAACCCGAGGGAGATGGACACCGGCATCTTTTCCTTGATCAGGTCAATGACCTTGGCGTCGCGAAAGAAGCTGTCGCCGAAATCCAGGCGTGCATAGTTCTTGACCATGATCCACAAACGTTCCGGCGCCGACTTGTCGAAGCCGTACATCTTTTCGATTTCCTTGATCAGCGCCGGGTCCAGGCCCTGGGCGCCACGGTAGCTGGAGCCGGCCACCGAGACCTCGGCACCGCCACCGGCGATGCGGCTGGTGGCGCCGTCGAACCCTTCGAGTTTGGCGATCATCTGTTCCACCGGGCCACCGGGGGCGGCCTGGATGATGATGAAGTTGATCAGCAAGATCCCGAACAGCGTGGGGATGATCAGCAACAGGCGGCGAACAATATAGGCCAGCATTTAATCGCCTCCGCTCGCCGGATCGGCGCTTTGGACAGTATCGACGGCAGGTTTGACTTCAGGTTTGGCCCACCAGGTGGCCGTGCCGACGTCGTAGCGTGGCGGGACCTTGGGGTGACCCAAGTGATCCCAGTACGCCACGCGGTAGGTCTTGATGTGCCAGTTGGGGATCACGTAGTAGCCAAACTGCAAGACCCGATCCAGCGCCTTGGCGTGGTCAACCAGGCTTTGGCGCGAGTCGGCGTTGATCAACTCTTCGACGAGTTGGTCGACCACCGGGTCCTTGAGGCCCATGTAGTTGCGGCTGCCGGATTTGTCGGCGGCGGCGGACGACCAGAATTCGCGCTGCTCGTTACCCGGCGAGGTGGACTGCGGAAAGCTGCCCACCAGCATGTCGAAGTCCCGCGAACGCAGGCGGTTGATGTACTGCGAAACGTCAACGCGGCGGATCACCAGGTTGATCCCAAGGTCCGCCAGGTTGCGCTTGAAGGGCAGCAATACCCGCTCAAACTCGGTCTGGGCAAGCAGGAATTCGATGGTCACCGGTTTGCCGGTGGTGTCGACCATTTTGTCGTCGACGATCTTCCAGCCAGCCTCCTGCAACAGCTGGTAAGCCTCACGCTGCTGGGTGCGGATCATGCCGCTGCCGTCGGTTTTGGCCGGCTCAAAGGCTTGAGTGAAGACTTCGGCCGGGAGCTTGTCGCGAAACGGCGCGAGGATGGCGGTTTCCGCCGGGCCGGGCAGGCCGGTGGCGGCCATCTCCGAGTTTTCGAAGTAGCTGCGGGTGCGGGTGTAGGCGCCATTGAACAGCTGTTTGTTGCTCCACTCGAAATCCAACAGCAGGCTGATGGCCTTGCGTACCCGCACATCCTGGAACATCGGCTTGCGCGTATTGAACACAAACCCTTGCATGCCGGTGGGATTGCCGTTGGGAATTTCTTCCTTGATCAACCGGCCCTGGGCCACGGCCGGAATGTTGTAGGCGTTGGCCCAGTTTTTGGCGCTGAACTCCAGCCAGTAGTCGAACTGCCCGGCCTTCAAGGCTTCCAGGGCCACGGTGCTGTCACGGTAGTAGTCGGTGATGCGGTTGTCGAAGTTGTAGAAACCCTGGGTCACCGGCAGGTCCTTGGCCCAGTAGTCCTTGACTCGCTCATAGCGCACCATGCGCCCCGGCTTGACCTCGGCGACCTTGTACGGGCCGCTGCCCAGCGGTATTTCCAGGTTGCCCTTGGCAAAGTCACGCGTCGCCCACCAATGCTTGGGCAATACCGGCAGTTGGCCGAGGATCAGCGGCAATTCACGGTTATTGGTGCGCTTGAACTTGAACAGCACACGCAGCGGGTCTTCGGCGACCACTTCGTCGACGTCGGCGTAGTAGTTGCGGTAGAGCGGCGAACCGTCCTTGATCAGCGCCTGGAAGGTGAACACCACGTCTTCGGCACGGATCGGGTGGCCATCATGGAAGCGCGCTTCAGGGCGCAGGTAGAAGCGCACCCAGCTGTTGTCCGGGGCCTTTTCGATCTTGCCGGCCACCAGGCCGTATTCGGTGACGGGCTCGTCCAGGCTTTGCATGGCCAGGGTGTCGTAGATCAGTGGCAGGTTGTCTGCGGGCACGCCCTTGCTGATGTAGGGGTTGAGGCTGTCGAAGCCGCCCATGCTCGACTCACGGAAGGTGCCGCCCTTAGGTGCGTCAGGGTTTACATAGTCGAAATGCTTGAAGTCGGCGGGGTACTTGGGTGGCTCGCTGTACAGCGTCAGCGCATGTTGCGGCGCGGCGTTGGCTGCGCCGCACGCTAACAAGGCGCCAAACAAGGCGGTGCGCAAAGTCATCATTGGGCTTTCTCCGAAGCTTTCAGCCACCATGCGCTCAGGCCCAGGCTGTAGGGCGGCGTGGTGACAAAGGCGAACCGGTTGCGGTACGCCAAGCGATGATAGTTGAGGTACCAGTTGGGAATACTGTAGTGCTGCCACAGCAGCACCCGGTCGAGGGCGCGGCCGGCGGCCAATTGTTCTTCGCGGGTCTGCGCCGCCAGTAGCTGCTCGAGCAGGTGGTCGACTACCGGGTTGGTGATGCCGGCGTAGTTTTTGCTGCCCTTGATTGCCGCCTGGCTGGAGTGGAAGTACTGCCACTGCTCAAGGCCGGGGCTCAAGGTCTGGTTGAGGGTGATCAGGACCATGTCGTAGTCGAACTGATCCAGGCGCTGCTTGTATTGCGCCCGGTCAACGGTGCGCAGGCGCGCGTCGATGCCGATGCTTTTAAGGTTCTCGACGTAGGGCTGCAGGATGCGTTCAAGGTTGGGGTTGACCAGTAGAATCTCGAAGCGCAGCGGTTGGCCCTTGCTGTCGAGCAGGCGCTGGTCGGAGAGTTTCCAGCCGGCGTCGCCGAGCAACGCCAGGGCGCGTCGCAGCGTCTCGCGCGGAATGCCACGCCCATCGGTCTGCGGCAGGCTGAAAGCCTGGGTGAACAGGTTGGGCGGTAACTGATCGCGGTAGGGCGAGAGCATCAGCCATTCATGCCCCACCGGTACGCCGGTCGCCGAAAACTCGCTGTTGGGGTAGTAACTCAGCGTGCGTTTATAGGCGCTGCTGAACAGGGTGCGGTTGGTCCATTCAAAATCGAACATTAACCCCAGCGCCTCACGCACCTTGGTCTGGCTGAAGGTCGGCCGCCGCGTGTTCATGAACAGGCCCTGGCTCTGGGTCGGGATCTGGTGGGCGATCTGCGCCTTGATCACGTCGCCGCGGTTGACCGCCGGGAAGTTGTAGCCGGTGGCCCAGTTCTTGGCCTGGTGTTCGATATAGATATCGAATTCGCCGGCCTTGAAGGCTTCGAACGCCACGTCGCTGTCGCGGTAGAACTCCACTTCGACCTTGTCGTAATTGTAGAAACCCTGGTTGACCGGCAGGTCTTTGCCCCAGTAATCCTTGACCCGCTCGAACACCAGTTGGCGGCCTGGGGTGACTTTGGTGATGCGATACGGCCCGCTGCCCAAGGGCGGCTCGAAGGTGGTGGCCTTGAAATCGCGGTTCTTCCAGTAATGCTGGGGCAGTACCGGCAGTTCGCCCAGACGCAGGATCAACAGTGGGTTGCCGGCGCGCTTGAACACAAAACGGATGCGATGGCGGTTGAGGATGTCGACCCGCGCTACCTCCTGCAGGTTGGTGCGGTACTGCGGGTGGCCTTCGGTAAGCAGGGTGCGATAGGAGAACGCCACGTCATAGGCGGTGATCGGCTTGCCATCATGAAAACGTGCTTCCGGGCGCAGGTTGAACACCACCCAACTGCGGTCCTCGCTGTACTCCACCGATTGCGCGATCAGCCCGTAGCTGGAGGTGGGTTCGTCACCGGATGGCGCGTACTGGCCGGTGCCGACCATCAGCGGCTCGTTCAGCTCGTTAACGCCGTATTGCAGGAAGTTGGGCGTGGAAACCGGGCTGGTGCCCTTGAAGGTGTAGGGGTTGAGGGTATCGAAGGTGCCAAATGCCATGACCCGCAATATCCCACCTTTGGGCGCTGCAGGGTTTACCCAATCGAAGTGGGTGAATTTTGCCGGGTACTTGAGTGTGCCGAACTGCGTGTAACCGTGGCTCTCGGTAATCGTCGCGTTCGCAGCAAAGCTCAAGGCCAGACTTATTAGTAGAAGGAGGGGACGCTTCAAGTCAGAGATCCGATCCAGGCGGCTTGGGCTTTATGATCGGTACAGTAACAGCTTGTTCCGGTTGGAAAAAGGTGGCTGAAAACACTGGGGACCCAATGTGGGAGCGGGCTTGCTCGCGAATGCAGTGTGTCAGTCAACAGAGATGTTGAATGTGCCACCGCATTCGCGAGCAAGCCCGCTTCCACATTTGCTCCCCGGTGTTCTTGAGGGCTTAGCGTGGCCCGGAAACCACCAGCATCTGCCCCGGCTTCAACGCCTGGCCAGTGCGCGGGTTCCAACGCTTGAGATGTTGCATCTCCACGTTGAAACGCTTGGCGACGATGTACAGCGAGTCGCCTTTCTTGACCTTGTACTGCACCGGCTTCTTGCTGCTGGCCACCAGTTTGCGGGTGTCCTGCATCACCAGGGTCTGGCCGACCTTGAGGGCCTGGCCGTTGAGCTTGTTCCAACGCTGCAGGTCATGCACATCGACCTTGTTCGCCTTGGCGATCAGCGTGAGGTTGTCGCCACTGCGTACCTTGTAGTTGCGGGTACGCCCGGCCACGCGTGTGCTCTCAACTTCGTCGAACACCTGCTTTTTCGGGCGCATCGCCAGCAATTCTTCGGGCTTCATCGTCGAAAGGGTGCTGGTGAGCAACTGCGCCTTTGAGCTGGGCACGAGCAAATGCTGCGGGCCATCCAGGGTGGTGCGTTGTTTCAGTGCCGGGTTGAGCTGGAACAGTTCGTCTTCGTCGATCTCGGCCAGCGCGGCAACCCGGGACAGGTCCATGCTTTGCTTGACTTCAACCACTTCGAAGTACGGCGTGTTGGCAATCGGGCTCAGGTTGACGCCGTAGGCCTCGGGGGCCAGCACCACTTGGGACAGCGCCAGGAACTTGGGCACGTAGTCCTTGGTTTCCTGGGGCAGGGGCAGGTTCCAGTAGTCGGTAGGCAGGCCGAGCTTTTCGTTGCGCTCGATGGCCCGGCTGACCGTGCCTTCGCCGGCGTTGTAGGCCGCCAGGGCCAGCAGCCAGTCGCCGTTGAACATGTCATGCAGACGTGTCAGGTAGTCCAGGGCGGCGGTGGTGGAGGCGGTGATATCGCGGCGGCCGTCGTAGGCGCGGGTCTGGCGCAGGTTGAAGTAGCGCCCGGTGGAGGGGATGAACTGCCACAAGCCGACCGCATCGCTGCGCGAATAGGCCATGGGGTTGTAGGCACTTTCGATCACTGGCAGCAGCGCCAGCTCCAGAGGCATGTTGCGTTCTTCAAGGCGTTCGACAATGTAATGAATGTAGAGGCTGCCGCGTTCGCCGGCGTTCTCTAAAAAGGACGGGTTGCTGGCGAACCACAAGCGTTGTTGCTCGATGCGTGGGTTGACACCCAGGCCGTCCTGCAATTGAAAGCCCCGGCGCATGCGTTCCCAGACATCCTGGGGCACTTCGGGGCTAGGCTTCTCTGAGAGCCAAATAGGTTTTTGCTTGATCTTGGCAGCAAGATTGGGTTTGGGTTGCACGGTGGATTGTGCAGCGAAATTGGTCGATTGGCAGCCCGCCAGAGTCGCGGAAACGGCCACCGCCACGGCTTGAGCCAGGCGGGTCAATGCGTCTGAAGAAATGGATTTACGAATAGATGACGACATTGGCTGGAAGTAAGTTCCGGGCAAAAATGTCGGGCGATTCTAGAAAGCGCTTTGGTTCCGGTCAACCATTCAGAAATTCCGTATCAGATTGCGTCCGCTTAGAACTTATCTTTCCAAGCCCTCAAGCTAGCAAACACCTCGGCCCCAGTGCGGTTGTCGCGACCGTTCCGTTCGTCCGCTTTTTGTTTAACGGATGTTTCGGCGGTACGCAGAAAAGGGTTAGTACGTTTTTCCAGAGCCAGGTTGGAGGGCAGCGTCATCTCGCCACGGGCGCGCAATTGCTTGACGGTTTCGATGCGTTCGGCGATATCGGTATTATCGGGTTCCACGGCGTGGGCAAATTTGAGGTTACTTTGCGTGTACTCGTGGGTGCAGTACACCAGCGTGTCGGCGGGCAGGGCGGCCAGGCGCTCAAGCGAGGTGTGCATTTGTTCCGGGGTGCCCTCGAACAGGCGCCCGCAGCCGGCGGCAAACAGGGTGTCGCCACAAAACAGCACGCCCTGGTGGTAATAGGCGATATGGCCGAGGGTATGGCCGGGCACGCTATAAACGTCGAAGTCCCAGCCGAGTGCGCTGATGCGCTCGTTATCGTGCAGGGCCACGTCGCGGGCGGGGATTGTCTCGTTCGCCGGGCCGTAGACCTGGGCGCCGGTCACCTGTTTGAGCTGTTCGACGCCGCCGACATGATCATGATGGTGGTGGGTTATCAGGATGTCGCTGAGCCTGTACCCAGGGTTTTGCTTGAGCCAGGCCAGCACCGGCGCGGCATCGCCGGGGTCGACCACGGCGCAGCGTTGGGTAGCAGGGTCTTGTAACAACCAGATGTAGTTATCGGTGAAGGCGGGCAGGGCACTGATCTGTATCATTCTTCGATTCGCCAAGCTGAACACATTGGTGCATCTTAGAACTTCTAGGCGAGTTGGAGAATGCAATGACTGATAAAGCGTTCGCCCAGGCCGATCCTGAATGGCTGGCCCTGATCAGCGCAGCCCGTGATTGGCTGTCCGGGCCGATCGGGCAATTTTTGCTGGATGAAGAGCGGCGCATGCTCGAAGACGAGCTGGGCCGGTTCTTTGGTGGTTACCTGGTGCACTACGGCCCGTCGGCGCAGACGCCGCCCGCTGCGCCGCAGGTGCAACGCAATGTGCGCCTGGGCGCGCCATTGCCTGGGGTCGAGATTGTTTGCGAGGAGCAGGCCTGGCCGCTGAGCGAACATGCTGCCGATGTGGTGGTGCTGCAGCATGGCCTGGATTTCTGCCTGTCGCCCCACGGTTTGCTGCGCGAGGCCGCCAGCAGCGTGCGCCCAGGTGGCCATTTGCTGATTATCGGCATCAACCCCTGGAGCAGTTGGGGCCTGCGCCATGTGTTCGCCCATGATGGCCTGCGCCAGGCGCGCTGCATCGCGCCGTCGCGGGTGGGCGACTGGTTGAACCTGCTGGGCTTCGCGCTGGAGAAACGCCGCTTCGGGTGCTATCGTCCGCCGCTTGCGTCTGCCAAGTGGCAAGGCCGGCTGGCCGGCTGGGAACGCCGCGCAGGTGCCTGGCAACTGTCGGGCGGCGGCTTCTATTTATTGGTCGCGCGCAAGATCGTGGTTGGGCTGCGGCCGGTGCGTCAGGTGGCGCGTCAGCCCATGGGCAAGCTGGTGCCGATGCCGATGGCCAAGGTCAACCGCAAGCAAAGCGAACCGTAAAACCCTCTTTTTGATTTAAGACCGAGCAACTGATGACCGATACCGTAGAACTCTTCACCGATGGCGCCTGCAAGGGCAACCCTGGCCCCGGCGGCTGGGGCGCGTTGCTGGTGTGCAAAGGCGTGGAGAAGGAACTGTGGGGCGGCGAAGCCAACACCACCAACAACCGCATGGAGCTGATGGGCGCCATTCGCGGCCTCGAAGAACTCAAGCGCCGCTGTGACGTGCTGTTGGTCACCGACTCGCAATACGTGATGAAGGGCATCAACGAGTGGATGGTGAACTGGAAGAAGCGCGGCTGGAAAACCGCGGCCAAGGAGCCGGTAAAGAATGCCGACCTGTGGCAACTGCTCGATGAGCAATGCAACCGCCACGACATCACCTGGAAATGGGTACGCGGCCACATCGGCCACCCGGGCAACGAACGCGCCGACCAGTTGGCCAATCGTGGCGTGGATGAAGTGCGGGGCTACAAACAGAGCTGAGCCGGCCGACGTGTTAACATCGCGCCCCTTGATTCACACCACACTGCATACCACCGTTGAGAGCTGAACCCTGATGGCCATCCGATCTGTTGTACTCGATACCGAAACCACCGGCATGCCGGTGACCGATGGTCACCGGATCATTGAAATCGGCTGTGTCGAATTGATGGGTCGGCGTCTCACCGGGCGCCACTTTCACGTCTACCTGCAACCGGATCGTGACAGTGACGAGGGCGCGATTGGCGTCCACGGCATCACTGATGAATTCCTCAAGGGCAAGCCGCGCTTCGCTGAAGTGGCGGACGAGTTTTTCGAGTTCATCAACGGCGCTCAGCTGATCATCCATAACGCGGCGTTCGACGTCGGCTTCATCAATAACGAATTTGCCCTGATGGGGCAGACCGAGCGCGCGGATATCTCCCAGCACTGCTCGATCCTCGATACCTTGATGATGGCCCGTGAGCGTCACCCCGGCCAGCGCAACAGCCTGGATGCCTTGTGCAAGCGTTATGGCGTCGACAACTCCGGCCGTGAACTGCACGGCGCCTTGCTCGACTCCGAGATTCTCGCCGACGTTTACCTGACCATGACCGGCGGGCAGACGAGCCTGTCCCTGGCGGGTAACGCCTCCGATGGCAGCGGCTCGGCGGAAGGCTCGGGCAACCGGCCTTCGGAAATCCGCCGCTTGGCGGCGGATCGCAAGCCGACCACCATTATCCGTGCCAGCGAGCAGGACCTGGCCGAGCATGCGGCGCGCTTGGAAGCGATTGCCAAGTCGGCGGGTGCGCCGGCGTTGTGGTCGCAACTGACTCAGCAATAGTCACTGTCGAGCACGGTTGAACATGTGGGAGCTGGCTTGCCTGCGATAGCATCAACTCGGTGTGCCTGACACACCGAGGTGTCTGCATCGCAGGCAAGCCAGCTCCCACAGAAAAGCAGCTCTTCAGTGCATGTAAATCGGCAGCCGACCTCATATTCAAAACCACATGCGGTCAACTGTGGGAGCGGGCTTGCTCGCGAATGCGGTGGGTCAGTCAATTCATCTG
>NZ_CBFHAZ010000144.1:0-12432 GCF_965653655.1 Pseudomonas onubensis
CGAACTCAGTAGTGAAACGATGCATCGCCGATGGTAGTGTGGGGTTTCCCCATGTGAGAGTAGGTCATCGTCAAGATTAAATTCCGAAACCCCATTTGCGAAAGCAGATGGGGTTTTGTTTTGGGCGCTCGAAAACAACACTCCGCTTCAAAACCTCTGCGCCTTAATCAGCTCAATCGGCATCGTCCCGATCCCCATCCTCATACGCGGCCTGCACAAAGCTGGAGGGTCATCTGACTGATCGCCCTTATGTGATTGAGGCGTTTTTGCAGCCAAAATCCGTCCCTGTCTGACAAAACAGCATGCCGTTGGGGAAATCGATGCAAAGTGTTTCTGCATTTTTGGTATGGTGCAGCACATTTTCACAAGGATTGATCTTTCATCCGCAGGAAGCGGCGTCCACCTTCTTCAACGAGATGCTGTAGAAATGCCTGAACCGATACCGATCAAGGATCACGAAAAAGAAAACCGCCTGGTCAACAAGCGCTTGCTCGCCTGCGCACTGTTGGTGATTGGTATTACTTGCGCCCTGGTCGGGCGCATGTATTTCCTGCAGGTGGTGCAGTACGACTATCACTCGACGATTTCCGAGAACAACCGGGTCCACGTACTGCCGATCACGCCGACGCGCGGGCTGATTTATGACCGCAATGGCGTAGTGCTGGCCGACAACCGTCCCAGCTACAACCTGACCATCACCCGTGAGCGCACCACCGACCTCAAGGGCGAGCTGGACGCCATCGTCAGCCTGTTGCACTTACCTGCCGAAGACCGCGCGGTGTTCGACAAGGCCTTGAAACAAGCCCGCCATCCGTTTGTGCCGGTAACGCTGTTCTACGAATTGACCGAAGAGCAGATTGCCGTGCTGGCTGTTAACGAGTTCCGCTTGCCGGGCGTCGATGTCGAACCGCAGTTCGTGCGGCATTACCCGTTGGGCGCGCATTTTGCCCACTCGATTGGCTATGTTGGCCGAATCAACGAAAAAGAATCCAAAGCCCTCGACTCGGTGGAGTACCGCGGTACCCAGTCCATCGGCAAGACCGGTATCGAGCGTTTCTACGAGTCCGAGCTGCACGGCCATGTCGGCTATGAAGAGGTCGAGACCAACGCCCAGGGCCGCGTGTTGCGCGTGCTCAAGCATACCGACCCGATCCCCGGCAAAAACATCGTGCTGAGCCTCGACGTCAAACTCCAGGAAGCGGCAGAGGAGGCCCTGGGCGATCGCCGCGGTTCGGTGGTGGCCCTCGACCCGCAGACCGGCGAAGTGCTGGCCATGGTCAGCAAGCCGAGCTTTGACCCGAACCTGTTCGTTACCGGCATCAGCTTCAAGGAATATGCCGCGCTGCACGATTCCATCGACCGACCGCTGTTTAACCGCGTGCTGCGCGGACTTTACGCGCCCGGCTCGACCATCAAGCCGGAAGTGGCCATCGCCGGTCTCGACAGTGGTGTAGTGACCGCGCAAACCCGAGTGTTCGACCCCGGTTATTATCAATTGCCCGATTTTGACCACAAATACCGCAACTGGAACCACAGCGGTGACGGCTGGGTAGACATGGATGCGGCGATCATGCGCTCCAACGACACCTACTTTTACGACCTGGCCCACAAGCTGGGTATCGATCGACTGCACGACTACCTGACCGAGTTCGGCATCGGTCAGAAAGTCTCCCTCGATATGTTCGAGGAATCAGCCGGCCTGATGCCTTCCCAGGCCTGGAAGCGCGCGACGCGGCGCCAACCCTGGTTCCCGGGCGAAACGGTGATCCTCGGCATCGGCCAGGGTTACATGCAGGTCACGCCGTTGCAGTTGGCCCAAGCCACAGCGCTGATCGCCAACAAAGGTGTCTGGAACCGACCGCACCTGGCCAAGACCATCAACGGTGTACCGCCGGTGGACGAAAACCCGATGCCTAACGTGGTACTCAAGGATCCGCGTGACTGGGAACAGGTCAACCACGGCATGCAGTTGGTGATGCACGACCCACGGGGTATCGCCCGTGCATCGGCGGTTGGCGCGCAATACCGCATCGCGGGCAAGAGTGGTACGGCGCAGGTGGTAGCGATCAAGCAAGGTGAGCGTTACAACCGTAACAAAACCTTGGAGCGCCATCGTGACAACGCCTTGTTCGTCGGCTTTGCGCCGGCCGAACATCCCAAAATCGTGATCTCGGTGATGATCGAAAACGGCGAGGCCGGTGGCCGCGTGGCAGGCCCGGTGGTGCGGCAGATCATGGACGCCTGGTTGCTTGACCAGGAAGGCCATCTCAAGCCGCAGTATGCGACGCCTGCCAAGGCGCCCGGTGACCCGCACGTCTAATCAGGTCTTCCACTCATCCCAGTGCTCTACGCCTGCGTAAGCAAGCCAGGGCACGTCATGGGCCGTCCAGATGTGCGAGGTGGGCCGCACGCCAGGGTCGTCGTCCAGCGTCGCCACCCGCACAATCACATGGGGCTGATGCCTACGCTCAGCCATCAAGTGTGAGCCGCAGCGCGAGCAGAAATGCCGGAGCTTGCCCGGTGAAGACTCAAACGACGACAGTAGCGCCTGCCCCTGCGTCCAGCGAAAGTGCTCGCGCATCACCCCGGCCGTGGCCACGAATGCGGCGGCATGCACTTTGCGGCAACTGTTGCAATGGCAGTGGCTGATGGGCATGTCCAAGCTGTCGATTTGATAGCGCACGGCTTTGCAGAAGCAACTTCCATTCAGCGGGTCAGTCATACACGTATTGCCTGATCAAGGACGGGGACAATCATCATTGCTTACAACCTGAGGTTGCGCATTGTTTGTTGTCGCCTACTTTCAATGGAGGAGGTGACTTATGCACGTGTTAGATCGCATCGAACGAAAAGTCCTGCTCAACGTACCA
This sequence comes from Pseudomonas onubensis, assembly GCF_965653655.1. Taxonomy (NCBI): domain Bacteria; kingdom Pseudomonadati; phylum Pseudomonadota; class Gammaproteobacteria; order Pseudomonadales; family Pseudomonadaceae; genus Pseudomonas; species Pseudomonas onubensis. Next base: position 2,871 of record NZ_CBFHAZ010000144.1, read on the forward strand.
CGCAAACAGATCTGGGAAGCGCTCACCAATGCCGAGCAGTTTGGCGAGTGGTTTGGCATCGCCCTCAAGGGTGAAACCTTTACCGCTGGAAAAACCATCGAGGCACCGATCACTTACCCAGGCTACGAACATGTGGTGTGGAAGGCCGAAATCGTGCGCATCCTGCCCCAAACCCTGTTCTCATTCAGATGGCACCCTTACGCTGTCGAAAAGGGCGTCGACTACGACCAGGAAACCCCGACTCTGGTGGAGTTCACCCTCGACGACCGCGCCCCCGGCATCCTCCTGCGGGTAGTCGAATCGGGTTTTGACGATGTGCCCGAAGCCCGTCGCCAGAAAGCCTTCAAGATGAACTCCCGAGGTTGGGACGAGCAAATGGGCAACATCGAAAACTACCTGAACCAGGCCCGCCGCGCCTGAGCCAGCGATGCGCAAATCCGCTGACTCAGGTGGTTACAACGCGTTTAGAAGTCCACCGTCGCCGAGAACTTGGCGACCCGCGGATCACCTTGGGTCAGATAACCGCCCAACGCCGATTCCCAGTACTTGGTATTCGCCACGTTCTCCACAGTGGCGCCCAGGCTCACATCACGCTGGGCCACCTTGAAGTTGTAGCGGGCGCCCACGTCGAAGCGGTTCCAGGCCGGCAAGCTCAGGTTGTTTGCTGCATCGGCGTACTGGCCGCCGGTGCGTAACATGCGGCCATTGACGCTCACGCCTTGCAGGCCCGGCACATCCCAATCCACGCCAGCGTTGAGCTGGAAGGACGGCACGCCAATAGCGCGGTTACCGTCGTTGGCGCCGTTAGCCGTGCCGTTGACTTCGGTGTGGATGATGGTCGCGCCGCCCAGCAGGCGCAAGCCGCTGACGGGTTCGCCGAAGACGTTCAGCTCTACACCTTTGTTGACTTGCTCGCCTTCGAAAACAAAAGTCGCGCTGCCGTCCGTATTAAGTTGGGAAAAACCTTGGGTCGGTTGTTCGATTCGGTACACACCCAGCGTTGCGCCATAGGTGCCCATATCGACCTTGACGCCAGCCTCGGTCTGTTTCGAGCGTGCGGGTGCAAAGGTCTGGTTGGCATTGGTCACGATGGCGCTGCTGAAGGTAGAGGGGGCAGTCGGTCCTGACGCCAGGCCTTCGATGTGGTTGGCGTAAAGCGACACATGCTCCCAGGGTTTGAACACCAGGCCATACACCGGCGTGGTAATGCCCTTGGCGTAATTGGCAGTGCGTGTGCCGGTGCCATAGGCGTAGCCCTGAACCACCAGCTCCTGGCGACGCAAGCCGGCAGTGAACAGCAAACGGTCATCCATAAAACCGAAGGTGTCCGACACCGCCACGCTGCGGGCGAAGGTCTTGGCGGTGATGCCAGGGTCGTTCAGGTCGCTGCCGGAGGTGAAGCCTCCTTTGGCTGGAGCAGTCACATCGGCCGGGTTGTAAATATTGGTCGGCTGGGTGCCGGAGGCAAAGTCAAAGGCGTTGCGGGTCTGGGTCCAGATGCCGGTCAAGCCGAGGTTCAATTTGTGGCTGACAGCACCGGTCTGGAACTTGCCGTTCAGGCCGGCCATCAGGCTGGTGTTGTCTTCCTGATGCGCAATGTTCGAGCTGCTGACCGTCGCATTGCCCAGCGTGTCCCTGAGGGTGACCGACGAATAGCGGCCCAGCTCATTGGTGTGCTTGGCGCCGCCGACGATGTAGGCGGTCCAGTTGTCATTGAGGTCGTACTCGCCACGCAACATGCCGAAGGTGTCTTCCAGGCTGGTGGTGCCCCAGTTCGGCGCGTAGTTGGTGTCGGCGGACGGCGCATTCGGGATATGAGTCAGCCCGTTGCCGAGCAACACCGAGTTACGCCCGCCATTGACCTGCTGCTTCTGATAAACAAAATCGCCGGACACGCGCAGGGCGTCACCGCGATAATCCAGGCCGACCGAGAACAGCTTCGAGCGCTGGCTTTCGTCGTCGATGGCAGTGTCGCCTTCGCGCTGGGAAATATTCACCCGCGCGCCAAAACGGTTGTCTTCACCGAAGCGCTGGCCGATGTCCAGGTGCTCGCCAACCCGCCCGTCACTGCTGATATCGGTGCTCAAACGGCGCAACGGCACATCATCGGCGCGCTTGGGTTGCAGATTAACGCCGCCGCCGATACCGGAACCGCTCGGCGTCACGCCGTTGATGAAGGCGTTGGGGCCTTTGAACACTTCAACCCGTTCCAGCGCGTCGGTGGACATGATCTGGCGCGGCAGGATGCCGTACAAACCGTTGAACGAGATATCGTCGCCATTGAGCGGCAGGCCACGAATCACGAAGGCTTGGGCCTGGTTCGCATAGCCTGATGCCTGGCGCACGGACGAGTCATTGAGCAGCACATCGCCGACGGTTTGCGCGTGCTGCTCGCGGATCAACTTCTCGGTATAGGAGGACATGCTGAACGGCGCGTCCATGATGTCCTGGTTGCCCAGCACACCTAACTGGCCGCCGCGCGCCACTTGGCCGCCCGCGTAAACCGACGGCAATGCGTTCGGTGCAGGGGCGTCGGCGCTGATAGTGGTGGCACCCAATTCCAGTGTGTTGCCGTCCGGGCTTGCCGCATAAGCGGCAAAGCTTATGGAGCAGCAAAGGGCGAGCAGGGTAGGGCGAAACGGCACAACAAGTCGGGAGCAGGTGGGCATGGTTGATCCTGACGGCGAGCCGTCATGTGAGGAAAAAGGGCAACAACGTTGCGCTTCCTCACTGCGCGGATACGACTCCGGCGCGAATGATAGTAATTGTCATTAATATTACGCAACAAGTTTGTGAAATTGTTGTCCGCACGCGCGGGATCTGCCGACCAGCGGCCGCAAAGGTGCTATATAGCCTCTCCCTTACTGCACTCAAGGCACTGGCGGCATGAACCTCACCGGCCATAACCTGGCGTTGCTGGCCTCACTCAGCACCTTGCTGGATGAGCGTAATGTCACCCGCGCTGCCGAACGCCTGTCCATCAGCCAGCCCGCGCTCTCGGCACAATTGGCGCGCTTGCGTGACCTGTTCGGCGACCCATTACTCACCCCCGCGCTGTCCGGCAAGGGCATGGTGCTGACGCCTCGCGGCGAACACCTGCAACAGCCGTTGCGCCAAGCCCTGCAAGTGCTCGAAGACGTGATCAACCACACGCCCACCTTCGATCCTTTCAGTGCTCAACGTGTGTTCAGCCTGGCGGCGAATGACAACGCCAGTGCCATCATGGCGCCGCGCCTGATCGCGTTGACGCGCGCGATGGGCATCCAAGGCATTCGCTTTGCCTTTCGAGGTATCGACAAAAACAAGCTGCCCGAGCAGATGGAAAGCGGCGACATCGACCTCGCCCTGACCGGTAAAGACGCCGTCGACAAAGCCTCGCAACTGTTACTGCTCGAGGAAGAGTTTCGCTTGGGCCAGCGCATCGGCCACCCACGCGGCACTGGGCCGGTGACGCTGGCGGCGTACACCCAATTGGAACATGTGCTGGTGTCTGGCGATGGCGGCGGATTCTACGGCTTTATGGATGAGGCGTTGGCGCGCAAAGGGCTGGCGCGGCGGGTTGGGGTTTCGGTGCAGTACTACAGCCTGGTGCCGTTGATCCTGCAGACCACCGATCTGGTCTGCACCTTGCCCGCGCAGTTTCTTGAACGCTACGCCAGCACGCTGCAATCGTCTGCCCTGCCGCTTGAGGTACAGCGCTACAACCTCTATGCGGCCTGGCATTCACGTTTTGATCAGGATCCCGCCCACGCTTGGCTGCGCACAATGCTCAGCCAATGCGCGGCGACGTAGCCTATTTTGCCGGCACCCAGATGAAGTGATCGCCCTCGGCCTGGATCTGGCCTATGCCCGGGAACGGGAAGTGCGGGGCGAAAATCGTCTCATGGCTGTCGGCCAGTTTCTTCAGCTCGGCGCGGCGCGTGGCGATGCCTTCATCACGGTCATTGTCAAAAGTGATCGCCCATTCAGGCTGCGCCAGGGACACAATCGAGCTGTGGACCAGATCGCCTACATCCAGCAAGCGCGATTGCCCCGAGACAATCTGATAGCCCACATGCCCCGGCGTATGGCCCTTGAGCGGTACAGAGTTGATACCCGGTGCAACTTTATCGCCCGGTGCAAAGGTCTTGACCTGCGGCGTAATCACCTTGATCAGCGCCGCCATGTTGGCCTGGCCTTGCAGCCATTGCCAGTCCGGCCTGGAGATCTTCACCACTGCCTTGGGAAACGCCTGCGTGCCCTCGGCCGTGACCAGCCCGCCAATATGGTCGCCGTGCACATGGGTGATCAGCACATCCGTGATCTGCTCAGGCGCAACGCCGGCCTGCGCCAGGCTCTGCATGAGCAAGCCCTGCACGTTGGGGCCCAAACCGGTGTCGATGAGGATGGTTTTTTTGCCGTCCTTCACCAGCAATGCGTCCACATCCAGGCTGACCTTGTCGGTCGGCGCACCGGCGGCGGCGAGCACGCCGGCAACGGCCTCTGGCCCGACATTGGCGCCGAAGACCTTGCCGTCATTGGGGATGTCGTTGGTCTTGTCGTGCAGCGCCGTCACCTGCAGCGGGCCGAAGTGAAAGGTGCGTGCGGCGGGCGCGTCTTCGGCCGCCTGGGCAAGGGCGATGGAACAGGCGCTGAGTACAAACGCAAAGGTCAGGTGTTTAATCATCGGTCGGGCTCTCGGGCTCTCAGGTTGCGGGTCGGGGTTCTGGATGCGCCAAGCAGGCTAAAGCGCTGGGCCTGCACAGTGAAATCCACATTCAGCATAGGAGGTATAAGCCGGATAAATGCCATCGCCCATCGCGTTTGCCCGGATGCCGAGTAGAATCACGCCCTTAAAGCGATTCCTGAGGTGCGGTACGGTGGATTTACAGCAGGGTTTTGTCCTGACCCGGCATTGGCGCGACACGGCGGCGGGCACGGAGGTCAGTTTCTGGCTGGCCACCGACCAGGGCCCACGGTGCGTGCGCCTACCTGTGCAAACCTCGGTGATGTTTATCCCGCAGGCCCATCGCAAGCCGCTCGACTGGCTGCTCAAGGGCGAGCGCGAGATTGAACTGCGCCCGTTGCAGTTGTGCGACTTCCATCATCGCCCTGTGCTTGGCCTCTACACCCGCCAGCACCGCCAGCTGATGGACCTGGAAAAGCGCCTGCGCGCCGCCGGTGTCGACGTCTACGAAGGCGACGTACGCCCGCCCGAGCGTTACATGATGGAGCGCTTCATCACCGCGCCCGTGTGGTTCGGTGGTACGCCGGATGCCAGCGGCGCCTTGCTCGACGCGCAGTTGAAACCCGCGCCGGACTACCGCCCGCCGCTCAAACTGGTGTCCCTGGACATCGAGACCACCGCCCAGGGCGACCTGTATTCCATCGCCCTCGAAGGCTGCGGCGAGCGCCAGGTGTACATGCTCGGCCCGCCCAACAAAGCCGATGCGGTGGACTTCAAGCTCGACTATTGCGATACCCGCGCCCAATTGCTCGAATGCCTCAACCACTGGCTGGCCACCCACGACCCCGATGCAATCATCGGCTGGAACCTGGTGCAGTTCGACCTGCGCGTTTTGCACGAACATGCCCAGCGTCTCAACGTGCCGCTCTTGCTTGGGCGTGGCGGCGAGGCCATGGCGTGGCGTGAACATGGCAGCCGCAACCATTACTTCGCCGCCGCGGCCGGGCGGCTGATCATCGACGGCATCGAAGCCTTGCGTTCGGCGACCTGGAGTTTCGAATCCTTCAGCCTGGAAAACGTCGCGCAAACCCTGCTCGGCGAAGGCAAGGACATCTCCACGCCGTACCAGCGCATGGACGAAATCAACCGCATGTTCGCCGAGGACAAACCGGCGTTGGCGCGCTACAACCTCAAGGACTGCGAGTTGGTCACGCGGATTTTTGCCAAGACCGAACTGCTCAAGTTCCTGCTCGAACGCGCCAGCGTCACCGGGCTGCCGGCCGACCGTAACGGTGGCTCGGTGGCGGCGTTCACGCACCTGTATATGCCGCTGATGCACCGCCAGGGCTTCGTCGCGCCGAACCTGGGCGACAAACCGCCCCAGGCCAGCCCTGGCGGATTCGTGATGGACTCGCGGCCCGGCCTTTATGAGTCGGTGCTGGTGCTGGACTACAAAAGCCTTTACCCATCGATCATCCGCAGTTTTCTCATCGACCCGGTAGGCCTGATCGAAGGCCTCAAACATCCCGAGGACAGCGAGTCGGTAGAGGGCTTTCGCGGCGCGCGTTTTTCCCGCACCCGGCACTGCCTGCCCGCGATTGTCGCGCGGGTTTCCGAAGGCCGCGAAGTGGCCAAGCGTGAACACAACGCGCCACTGTCCCAAGCCCTTAAAATCATCATGAACGCGTTTTACGGCGTGCTTGGTTCCAGCGGCTGCCGGTTCTTCGATACACGGCTGGCGTCCTCGATCACCATGCGTGGGCACCAGATCATGCGCCAAACCCGCGAGCTGGTTGAAGCCAAGGGGTATGACGTGATCTACGGCGACACCGACTCCACCTTCGTCTGGCTCGGCAGTGCGCATGCTGCGGATGACGCCAGCCGCATCGGCCGCGAGTTGGTGCAGCACGTCAACGATTGGTGGCGCGCGCACCTGCACAACGAGTTCGGCCTGCAAAGCGCGCTGGAACTGCAATACGAAACCCACTTCAGCCGCTTCCTGATGCCGACCATTCGCGGCGCGGAGGAGGGCAGCAAAAAGCGCTATGCGGGCTTGGTGGTACGCGCCGACAGCAGCGAAGAAATGGTCTACAAAGGCCTGGAAACCGTGCGCAGCGACTGGTCGCCCCTGGCCCGGCAATTCCAGCAGGAACTCTACCAGCGCATCTTCCACCGCCAGCCCCATCAGGACTACGTGCGCGACTATGTGCGGCGCACCTTGAGTGGCGAACTAGACGACCTGCTGATCTATCGAAAACGCCTGCGCCGCCCACTCGACGACTACGAGCGCAACGTGCCGCCGCATGTGCGCGCCGCACGCCTGGCGGATGAATACAACGACCGTCTGGGGCGCCCGCGCCAGTACCAGCGCGGCGGTTGGATCAGCTACGTGATTACGGTCAACGGTCCGCAGCCGCTGGAAGTACGCCAGGCACCAATCGACTACGACCACTACGTCACCCGGCAATTACAGCCGGTGGCCGATGCGATCCTGCCGTTCGTAAATGATGATTTCGGCACGCTGGTCGGCGGGCAAATGGGCCTGTTTTAAAACGCTTGCCTGTACGTAGGGCGAGCCTGCACTCTTGGCCTCTGACGACCCCCTCAGACGGCGCAGCTTTCCATGACTCAGATCACGTTGACCGGCAGCACGGTCGAACTCCAGCCCTTGCAACGCGAACACAAGGCCGCCTTGCTTGCAGCGGCTGCCGACGGCCAATTGTGGAACCTCAAGGTCACCAACGTGCCAGGCCCGGACACCATCGACACCTACATCGACACGGCCTTGGCCGGCCACGACGCGGGCAGCGTGATCCCCTTCACCCTGGTGCGCGCAGGCACTGGCCAGGTGGTGGGCAGCACGCGGTTCTGGAAGGTCGATCGGGTTAATCGCAAGCTGGAAATCGGCCATACCTGGCTGGCCGAGTCCACGCAAAAAACCGGCATCAACACCGAAGCCAAGCTCCTGCTGCTGACCTACGCTTTTGAAGTGCTCGACTGCGTGCGGGTGCAATTCACCACCGATGAACTCAACGAAAAATCCCGCGCCGCGATCCTGCGCCTCGGCGCCGTGCAAGAGGGCATTGTGCGCCACGAACGCATCATGCCCGACGGGCGCAAGCGCAATTCGGTGCGGTTCAGCATCATCGATTCGGAATGGCCGCAGGTGAAAGCCAGCTTGCAGGCCAAACTGCAGCGATAAGGAGTTAACCCCCATGTACACGCTTTACGGCATCGACGAATCCGGTTCCTGCATGATCGAAATCGCCCTGCAGCGTTGCGCGGTGCCGTGGCGGCGAATCGACGCCAGTTCCTGGGAAGACAGCGAAGGCAGTCACGCCCTGGCCCGGATCAACCCACTTAAACAAATCCCTACCTTGGTGACGCCCGAGGGCCAGGTGCTGACCGAAAGCGCCGCGATCCTGATCCACCTGGGCCTGGAATTTCCCGCCTCCGACCTGCTCGCCGGCAACCGTGCGCAGATCTTGCGTGGGCTGGTTTACATCGCCGCCAATTGCTATTCGGCGGTTGGCATCATCGACTACCCGCAACGCTGGCTGGGCCATGTGGATGAAGCCGCCCAGGCGCAACTGGTCAGCGGCACCCGCCGCTACCTGCACCAGGCCTGGGTGGTGTTTGCCGAGCAGTTTGCCGACCAGTTGTTCGCCCCGGGCGATGTGCCGAACGCGCTGGGCGTCATGGCGGCTGCGGTGTCGCGTTGGGACGCGGCGCGGGAGGCGTTGAACAACCTTGCGCCAGGCTTTGCCCAGACGCTGGCGCAGGTGGATGCCGACCCGGTGGTGGCGCCGGTATTTGCGCGGCATTGGCCGCAATAGAACGCCCCGTTATGGTTCCGCAATCAGAGGAAACAATGACTGATAACCCCATTCGGTCCCTTGCGTGGCAGGCTTCCTGACCTACGCTTCTTAACGAGGTGTAGGAATCATCCTTGAAATTGACTGTCGCAGACATGAAACTCAAGAACCCTGCATGGAATTCAAAGGAGGTGCGCATGCTCATCCGGTCGCTGACCCTGGCTACCTTGATGGCTTTTACGGGGCCGCTGTTGGCCGCGGATGATATCAACCCACTCAAGCAGGACTTGAACAAGTCCCGACCGCTGGTGGTGGTGGAACGTGATTCCGGCAATGAAACATTGGCGAACCTCAAGAAACAGCAGGACGAGCCTGCCAACAAGCAGTCCTTTGAAGAGCGCAGCATGGTGTTCTACACCGTGAAGTTCGGCAGTATCGGCGCCGAGGGTGAGAAGTTTGCCAAGGATGCCAAGGACAACAAGAAGCTCACACCGCCGGAAACCAATGCGTTGATCCGTGCCCTCGAGCTGGGCGCTGGTAGTGGCACCAAGGTGATTCTGGTGGGTAAGGACGGTGAGAAGAAGCTCGAGAAGACCGTACCGCCGGATACTCTCGACTTGAAGGAGTTCTTTAGCGCCATAGACCAGATGCCCCAGGCTGAAAAAGACCTCGCTGCACCGGCCGAGCCTGAGCCTGCTGCTGTAGCTGCGCCAGCCAAGAATGGTAAACCTGCCAAGCCCGCTAAAGCTGGTAGCAAGCCCGCCGCTTCACAACTCGATGATTGAGCATACATGGTCAATGTGAGAGCTGGCTTGGCTGCGATAGCGGTTTGTTGGTGTACATATCCGTTGCTGCGGTAACGGCTTCTATTGGTTCCGCTCTTACAGCGGGTCACTTTTGCAAGGACGCAAAAGTAACCAAAAGGTCCTCGCCCCACCACTCGGCACCTCGCTTAGGCTCGGTGTGCCCTCACTCCGGCTTGAATCCGTGGGCCGCCGCGATGGGCCATCCTTGGCCCAGCGCGGCTAACCCGGCGTCCTGCCGGGTTACCCACGGATTCAAGCCTGCGTTCGGCCATCGT
>NZ_CBFHAZ010000145.1:0-12163 GCF_965653655.1 Pseudomonas onubensis
CGAATGCGGTGGGTCAGCCACCCTAGATGCTTGCTGATACACCGCATTCGCGAGCAAGCCCGCTCCCACACTTGATCGCACGCGCCATTAAGAATGGCTTTTCAAAGGCTGAATCGAGTCAGTAACAGCGGTAACACCCCACTCGTAACAATGCGGTAACACATCCAATTGACTTCCCGTGTCCTCATCACGACTATAGGCGTCCCGCTGCCGCCAACCCGGCGCTGAAGGGCGCAATCCAGGCCTTATAAGCACTGCTCTCAAGACAGTGCGCCTGTATAAACGAAGACTCACGCGCGTTACTCGCTGTTTCCAAGCGCCTGAACGAGGACCCTTTCCATGCCAGACATTACCCTGACCACCTTGCAGAGCCTGAAGCTCAAAGGTGAAAAAATCACCATGCTGACCTGCTATGACGCCACCTTCGCCCACGCCAGCTGCGAGGCCGGGGTTGAAGTGCTGTTGATTGGCGATTCACTGGGCATGGTTCTTCAAGGGAATGACAGCACCCTGCCGGTCACCACTGACGAACTCGCGTACCACACGGCCAGCGTCAAACGCGGTAACAATGGCGCCTTTATCATCGCCGACCTGCCGTTCATGGGTTACGCCACCGTTGAACAAACCTTTCAGAACGCCGGCAAGCTGATGCAAGCCGGTGCCCACATGATCAAAGTTGAAGGAGCGGTATGGCTGGCGGAATCGATCCGGCTGCTGGCTGAGCGCGGCGTTCCGGTGTGCGTGCACATGGGCCTGACACCGCAGTCGGTGAACATCCTCGGCGGCTACAAGGTGCAAGGTCGCAACGAAGCCCAGGCGCGCCAGATGCGTGCGGATGCGATTGCCCTGGAACAAGCCGGCGCGGCGATGATCCTGCTTGAATGCGTGCCCAGCGAGCTGGCAGCAGAAATTACCCAGGCGGTTAAAGTGCCGGTGATCGGCATTGGCGCAGGTTCGGCCACCGACGGCCAAGTACTGGTGGTACATGACATGCTCGGCCTGTCGCTGACCGGCCGTGCGCCAAAATTCGTGAAAAACTTCATGGCCGGCCAAGACAGCATCCAGGCAGCCCTGGCGGCTTACGTGCGTGAAGTCAAAGCCGTGACCTTCCCAGCCGACGAACACGGGTTCTCTGCATGAACACCGTGAAAACCGTAAGAGAACTGCGCGCCGCCGTCGCCCACGCGCGCAGTGCCGGCAAGCGCATTGGCTTTGTGCCCACCATGGGCAACCTGCACAGCGGCCACGCCACCCTGGTGACCAAGGCCGCACAGCAATCGGACTTTGTGGTGGCGAGCATTTTCGTCAACCCGTTGCAGTTCGGCGCCGGCGAAGACCTCGACAAGTACCCGCGCACGCTGGCGGCCGACCAGGAAAAGCTGCTGCAAGCCGGTTGCAACCTGTTGTTTGCACCCACCGTCGACGAAATGTACCCCGGCGGCATGACCGGCCAGACCCGCGTAAGTGTCCCGCAACTGTCCGAAGGCCTGTGCGGCGCCAGCCGGCCCGGGCACTTCGAAGGTGTCGCCACGGTGGTGAGCAAGCTGTTCAACATGGTCCAGCCGGACATGGCCGTGTTTGGCCAGAAGGACTACCAGCAACTGGCGGTCATCCGCGCCATGGTGCATGACCTGAACATGCCGATCCAGATCATCGGCGAGCCTACCGTGCGTGCCGCCGACGGCCTGGCGCTGTCATCGCGCAACGGTTACCTCACCGAAGAACAGCGCGCGATTGCGCCGGTGCTCTACCGCAGCCTCAGCCAGATTGCGGCGGCTATAAAGGGCGGCGAGCAGGATTTCGCCAAGCTGCGTGCCGAGCAGATCACGCAGATTGAAGCTGCCGGGCTGCGCATGGACTACCTGGAAGTGCGCCAAGGCGTGCACCTGCGCGCGGCCACGCCTGAGGATCGGGATATCGTCATCCTCGTGGCGGCCTACCTGGGTGCGACACGCCTGATCGACAACCTGCATCTAACCCTCAACTGACCCCGCCAGGCACTTCGCCTGTTGCCCTGATCGCTGCGTCGGTATAAAAAAGTACCGGCGACAGCGCAGACAAAGCCAAGACATATCGACACGCTAGGTTTAATGTAATCGCCCTGCGCCATTGTTGGCGCTGACCGGACTCAAACGCCTGATGAAAGACTCAACGTTCCGGATTTAGAAGTGTCCTAAAGGCAAGTCCCCGTAATAAAAGGAAACCCGCAGCGATGGCGTACTACCGCACTCCTCATGACGTTACCGCTCTGCCCGCTTGGCAAGCGCTCAATCAACATCGCCAAGCCATGCAGGATTTCAGCATGCGCGACGCGTTCAATGCCGATCCCCAGCGCTTTTCCCAGTTCACCTTGAGCAGCTGCGGGCTTTTCCTCGATTACTCGAAAAACCTGATCACCGCCGAAACCCGCGCCTTGCTGGTGAACCTGGCCAATGAAGTCGGCCTGAAAGACGCGATCAACGCGCTGTACGCAGGCGAACCGGTCAACTCTTCCGAAGGTCGCCCCGCCCTGCACACCGCGCTGCGCCGCCCAGTGGGCGACAAGCTGTCGGTCAACGGCGTAAACATCATGCCGGACGTGCACAAGGTGTTGAACCAGATCACTGACCTGGTCGGCCGTATCCACGACGGCCTGTGGCGTGGTTACACCGAGAAGCCGATCACTGACGTGGTGAATATCGGCATCGGTGGTTCGTTCCTCGGCCCTGAACTGGTTTCCGAGGCCTTGCTGTCCTACGCCCACAAAGGCGTGCGCTGCCACTACCTGGCAAACATCGACGGCAGCGAGTTCCACGAGCTGACCCAGAAGCTGCGCGCCGAGACCACGCTGTTTATCGTTTCGTCCAAATCCTTCAACACCCTTGAAACCCTGAAAAACGCCCAGGCCGCCCGCGCCTGGTACCTGGCCCAGGGTGGCTCGGAAGCCGAGCTGTACCGTCACTTTATCGCCGTATCGAGCAACAACGCAGCGGCTGTGGCGTTCGGTATCCGTGAAGAGAACATCTTCCCGATGTGGGACTGGGTCGGCGGCCGTTACTCGCTGTGGTCGGCCATTGGCTTGCCCATCGCCCTGGCTATCGGCATGTCCAACTTCAAAGAGCTGTTGTCCGGTGCCTACACCATGGACCAGCACTTCCAGAACGCCTCGTTCGAGCAAAACATGCCGGTGCTGCTGGGCCTGCTGGGCGTGTGGTACGGCAACTTCTGGGGTGCGCAGAGCCACGCGATCCTGCCGTACGACCACTACCTGCGTAACATCACCAAGCATTTGCAACAGCTGGACATGGAGTCCAACGGCAAAAGCGTGCGCCAGGACGGCACGCCGGTGTCCACCGATACGGGCCCGGTGATCTGGGGCGGCGTCGGCTGCAACGGTCAGCATGCTTACCACCAGTTGCTGCACCAGGGGACCCAACTGATTCCGGCCGACTTCATTGTGCCGATCGTCAGCTTCAACCCGGTGTCCGACCATCACCAGTGGCTGTATGCCAACTGCCTGTCCCAGAGCCAGGCACTGATGCTCGGCAAGACCCGCAGCGAAGCCGAAGCCGAACTGCGCGAAAAAGGCCTGCCGGAAGCTGAAGTGCAGAAGCTGGCACCGCACAAGGTGATCCCGGGCAACCGCCCGAGCAACACCATCGTGGTCGAGCGTATCAGCCCACGTCGCTTGGGCGCGTTGGTCGCCATGTATGAACACAAAGTGTTTGTACAAAGCGTGGTCTGGGGCATCAACGCCTTCGACCAATGGGGCGTGGAGCTGGGCAAGGAGCTGGGCAAAGGTGTCTACAACCGCCTCACCGGCGCCGAAGAAACCCTGGCTGACGATGCGTCGACCCAGGGCCTGATCAACTACTTCCGCGGTCGTCACCGCGGCTGAGGCCGGTACACCAAGGCCAACGTCCGTTTGGACGTTGGCCTTGAACCCTCTCCCCACAGCGTGCATCTTTATGCCTTGTCGCCAAAACAAGAATAAGGACCGCTCATGTTCGATATCAGCACATTCCCCAACGCCGATGCCGTCCGCCAGGCCGCGCAGCTCAGTCAAGACGAGTACCAGCGCCTCTACCGCCAATCCATTGAGCAACCCGATACCTTCTGGTCCGAGCAGGCCAAGGGCTTTCTCGACTGGATCAAACCCTGGCACACCGTGCAACACTCGGACATCACTACCGGCGCAGCCCAGTGGTTTGCCGGCGGCCAACTGAACGTCAGCTACAACTGCATCGACCGTCACCTGGCGCAACGCGCCGACCAGCCGGCCTTTATCTGGGAAGGCGACGATCCTGCAAAGTCCGCCAAAATCTCCTACCGCCAGCTCCACCAGAACGTCAGCCGCCTGGCCAATGTGCTGAAAAGCCGTGGGGTGAAAAAAGGCGATCGGGTGTGCATCTACATGCCGATGATCCCGGAAGCCGCCTACGCCATGCTCGCCTGCACCCGGATTGGCGCGGTGCACTCGGTGGTATTCGGCGGTTTCTCTCCAGACGCCCTGCGCGACCGCATCCTCGATGCCGACTGCCGCACCGTGATCACCGCCGATGAAGGCGTGCGCGGCGGCAAGCCGGTGGCGCTGAAAAAGAATGTCGACAAAGCCCTGGCCAGTTGCCCGAACGTCAGCACGGTGCTGGTGGTGGAGCGCACCGGTGCGGAGCTTGACTGGGTAGCAGGCCGCGACCTCAAGTATCAAGCCGCCCTGGACGCCGCCAGCGCTGATTGCCCGCCCGAGCCGATGGACGCCGAAGACCCGCTGTTTATCCTCTACACCTCCGGCAGTACCGGCAAACCCAAAGGCGTGTTGCACACCACTGGCGGCTATCTGCTGCAAGCGGCGATGACCTTCAAGTACGTGCTCGACTACCGTGACGGCGAAGTGTTTTGGTGCACCGCCGACGTGGGCTGGGTCACGGGCCACAGCTATATCGTGTACGGCCCGCTGGCCAATGGTGCGACGTCGCTGATGTTCGAAGGCGTGCCGAGTTACCCGGACAGCTCGCGCTTCTGGCAGGTCATCGATAAACACCAAGTGAATATCTTCTACACCGCGCCCACCGCACTGCGTGCGCTGATGCGTGAGGGCCACGGGCCGCTGCAGAATACCTCGCGCGCCAGCCTGCGCCTGCTGGGCAGCGTCGGCGAGCCAATCAACCCGGAAGCCTGGGATTGGTACTTCAACGCCGTGGGCGAGCAACGCTGCCCGATTGTTGACACCTGGTGGCAGACCGAAACCGGCGGCATCATGCTCAGCCCGCTGGTCAGCGCCCAACGAATCAAACCCGGTTGCGCGACCCAACCGATGTTTGGCGTGCAACCCGTGCTGCTGGATGAGCACGGCAAGGAGTTCAGCGGTGCCGGCAGTGGCGTGCTCGCCATCAAGGCCAGCTGGCCGGGGCAGATCCGCAGCGTCTACGGCGACCCCCAGCGCATGCTCGACACCTATTTCAAACCCTACCCCGGCTACTACTTCACCGGCGACGGTGCGCGCCGCGATGAAGATGGCGACTACTGGATCACCGGTCGCATTGATGACGTGATCAACGTGTCCGGCCACCGCATCGGCACCGCCGAGGTGGAAAGCGCGCTGGTGCTGCATGACCAAGTGGCCGAAGCCGCTGTGGTCGGTTACCCGCACGACGTCAAAGGCCAGGGCATCTATGCCTTTGTCACCCCCATGAACGGCGTCGAGCCCAGCGATGCGCTGAAAAAGCACCTGCTGGAGCTGGTCAGCAAGGAAATCGGCAGCTTTGCCAAGCCGGAACTGATCCAATGGGCACCGGCCTTGCCGAAAACCCGCTCGGGCAAGATCATGCGGCGTATTTTGCGCAAGATCGCCTGCAACGAACTCGACAGCCTCGGCGACACCTCGACCCTGGCCGACCCGAGCGTGGTGGACGGCCTGATCGACAAACGCCTGAACCGATAGGAGCCACCCAGAGTCGCCATGGAATTTATCCGCAGCCGTATCGAAACCCAGCTGATGAGCCTCACCGGCTTGTCACTCGGCCAGTTGGACCTGGAAAATCCCAAGGGCGACCCCGGCCTGTTCGGGCCGGACTCTGTGAGCTGGCAGGTGCATGGCGACTTCAGCAGCATGCTGATCGGCGGCATCAGCGCGTTGATGCTGCAAGCCTTGCACCCGCTGGCCCTGGCTGGCGTGTGGGACCATTCAAACTTTCGCCAGGACATGCTCGGGCGCTTGCGCCGCACCTCGCAGTTTATTTCCGGCACCACGTTCGGCTCACGCCAGGACGCCGAATGGCTGATTGAAAAGGTGCGCACCATCCATCTGCAAGTGGTCGGGCATGCACCGGATGGGCGAGCCTATGCGGCCAGTGACCCGGAACTGCTGACGTGGGTGCATGTGGCGGAGGTCAGCAATTTTCTGGCGGCACACCTGCGTTATCGCAACCCACATCTGTCGGGCCGTGATCAGGACCGCTATTACACTGAAATTGCCTTGGTAGCGGAGCGACTGGGCGCACGCCACGTTCCGCGTTCACGCCAGGAAATTTCGGATTATCTGGCGCGCATTCGTCCACAACTGCTGTGCGACGATCGCAGCCGCGAAGTGCTGCGCCTTCTGGTTAATGCGCCCGCGCCCAGCACCTTGGCCAAGCCCTTTGGCAGCTTGATGATGCAGGCCGGTATCGATCTGCTGCCGGATTGGGCAAGTGCCATGCTTGAGCAACACCAGAGCCCGCTGCAACGCCAAATGATCCGCGCCGGGGTCAAGCGCAGCGCGCCCTTGCTGCGTTGGGCCATGCGCAATGGTTCGGTGCAACGCGCCCAGCGGCGGATGGGGTTGATGTAGCCCGGCGCCTATAACTGTTAAACTTCGCGCCCTCTTTTACCCGCAAGGCGCGCTCCATGACTCCCTTGAATCAGGCGCTGCGCGCCGCTCTCAACCATCGCCAAGACCTGATCAACGAGCTGCACGCCCTAGGCACCGACTGCTACCGGTTGTTCCATGGCAGCCAGGAAGGCGCCGGCGGCTTGACCATTGACCGTTATGGTCCGCAATTGCTGGTGCAAACCTTCCACCAGTCACTGCAAACCGAGGCGCTGCTGGACCTGCATCAACAGGTCAACCAGTTCATGGGCCTGGAATTGCAGTTGGTGTACAACGACCGCTCCCGTGGCAACTCGCGCATCGACCGTGAAGACACGGTGTACCGCGCTGAGCCTGCCGCTCTGGAAGATCAGGTCGGCCACGAGTGGGGCCTCAACTACCGCGTACGCGGGCGCCATGCCGGGCAAGACCCACTGCTGTTCCTGGACCTGCGCAATACCCGTGGCTGGGTCAAGGACCACAGCGCCGGCAAAAGCGTGCTGAACCTGTTCGCCTACACCTGTGGCGTAGGCTTGAGCGCCGCAGCCGGGGGCGCGCGTGAGGTGTGCAACCTGGACTTCGCCGAAGGCAACCTGGCGGTCGGGCGCGAAAACGGTCTGCTCAACCCGCAATTGCCGACCATGGAATTTGTGCAGTCCGACTACTTCCCGGCGATTCGCCAACTGGCCGGCTTGCCGATCACCCAACGTCGCGGGCAGAAGCTACCCAGCTATCCACGCCTGGAGCAGCGCCAGTTCGACCTGGTACTGCTCGACCCACCCGCGTGGGCCAAGAGTGCTTTCGGCACCGTCGACCTGCTGCGCGACTATCAGAGCCTGCTCAAGCCCGCACTGCTGGCCACCGCCGACAATGGCGTGCTGATATGCTGCAACAACCTGGCAAAAGTCAGCATGGATGACTGGCGTGAACAGGTGCTGCGATGCGCCGAAAAAGCCGGCCGTCCGGTACGCGAGTGGCAAATCATGACGCCGGGTGCGGACTTCCCTTCGCAAGATCAACAGCCACCGTTGAAAACCCTGATCCTGCAGTTGTAGTACTTTTCCCAAGGAGCCCAGTACTTCGGAACCGAAAACCCGTGCCATACTCCAAGGCACTCTCGTTCTACATAGATGGCGTCACTCATGCCCAAAGGATTGATCCGCGCCGCTGGCGCCTTGTTGACCGCCCTGGCTCTGTACAGCTTGCTGGGTTTTCTGATTCTGCCGGGCATTGCCCTTCGCATTGCCAACCAACAACTGGCCAATTACGCCACGGTGCCTTCCCGCATTGAGCGCATCGAGCTCAACCCGTTCAGCCTGGAGCTGACGCTGTGGGGCTTGAAGATTGGCGAACCGGGCAAGGAACAAGTCGGTTTCGAGCGCCTGTACGCCAACTTGCAGATCGACAGCCTGTGGACGCGCGCGCTGCACCTGGCCGACGTACAACTGGACCAGCCGAAGACCGAAGTGCTGTTCGACAAAACCGGCCAGTTGAACCTGGCGCAGCTGTTCAAGCTGCCGCCGAGTGAGCCGACCCCGGCCGACCCGAATGCCAAGCCGTTCCCGCTGCGTATCGACAGCATCAAGCTGGCCGGCGGCTACGTGTACTTTCGCGACCTGCGCCCCAGCGAGCCTATTGAATTCCTCTATGACAAACTCGACTTCGAGCTGAAAAACCTCAGCACTTTGCCCGAAGACAACGCCGACATGACCCTGGTGGCCGCCGGCCCTGAAGGCGGGCAGATCGACTGGAAAGGCAATTTCAGCCTGGTGCCGATTACGTCCGAAGGCACCCTGAAAGTCACCGACGGCAAAATGAAAGCCTGGTGGCCGTATGTGCGTGACGCCCTGCCGCTGGTGCTTGAAGACGGCGTGCTGAACTTCAGCACCGACTATAAATTCAGCCTGGCCAAAGAAACCGAACTGAACCTGACCAACACCGCTGCGAGCATCGCGCCCTTTGCGATCAAGGCGCCGGATGGCCGGCCACTGGTACGCCTGGAACGCCTGGACGTCAGCGAAACCACGGTGGACCTCGCCAAGCAGCAAGTGGTGGTCGGCAAGATCCGCAGCAACAAGCTGGAAACCTGGGCCGCCCGCGAAGCCGATGGGCAACTGGACTGGCAGAAACTGTTCGCCAGCCAACCAAGCAAACCAGCCAAGGAAATCAAGCCTGCCAGCGCGCCAGCGACCGCCGACACGCCAAACGCCGCACCTGCCGCACCGAGCAAGCCCTGGCAAGTACTGCTCAAGGACGTGCAACTGCGTAACTATCAAGTGCACCTGGCGGACCGTGCTGCGAAACCGGCAGTTGCGTTGGAGTTAGGCCCGCTGAATGTCGATGTGCAGAACTTCGACAGCCTCAACAAGAGCCCCTTTACCCTGAAGGTCGACACCGGCCTGGGCAAGCAAGGCAAAATCAGCGCAACCGGCGAGGTCAACCTCAACCCGGTGAGCGCCAAGTTGAAAGTGAACACCCAAGACATCGACCTGCGGGTCGCACAATCCTATATCAGCCCGTTTATCCGCCTGGAACTGCGCAGCGGTATGCTGGGCAGCAACCTGGATGTGAACCTCAAAAGCACCGAGCCATTGGCGCTGCAGGTCACCGGCCGCGCTCAGGTTGACCAGTTGCACACCCTGGACACCCTCAAGACCCGCGACTTCCTCAAGTGGCAGCGTCTGGTACTCGAAGGCGTGAACTACCAGCACGGCGACAGCCTGTCGATCGACAAGGTCAACCTGCTGCAGCCGTATGCGCGCTTTATGATCAACGATGACCGCACCACCAACATCGATGACTTGCTGATCCCGCAACCGGCTGACAGCGGCGCCAAGTCGGCGGCCAAACCGGCGGCGAGCAAAGACAAGCCATTGGGCATTCATATTGGGCAGATTGCGATCAACGATGGCTCGGCCAACTTTGCGGACTTCAGCCTCACGCCCAACTTCGCCACGGCTATCCAGCAACTCAACGGGCAGATTGGCACTATCGACAGTCGCCAGGCCAAACCGGCCAGCGTCGACATCAAGGGTAAAGTGGATCGCTACGCGCCGGTGACGATCAAGGGCAGCGTCAACCCGTTTGACCCGATGGCGGCGTTGGATATCGCCACCAGCTTCAAGCGCGTCGAACTGACCACGTTGACGCCGTATTCCGGCAAGTTCGCGGGTTTCCGCATTCGCAAAGGCCGGCTTAACCTCGATTTGCATTACGTGATCACCAAAGGCCAACTGAAGGCTGAAAACAAGGTGGTGGTTGAGCAATTGCAACTGGGTGAGAAGGTCGACAGTGCCGATGCCGTCGATTTGCCGATTCGCCTGGCTATTGCGCTGCTCAAGGACTCGGATGGCAAGATCTCCATTGAGCTGCCAGTGACGGGCGACTTGAACAACCCGCAGTTCAGCGTCATGCCGATTGTGTGGCAGACCCTGCGCAACCTGGTGGTGCGTGCAGCCACGGCGCCGTTCAAGTTTATCGGCGGCCTGGTCAGCGGTGGCGGCTCGCAAGACCTGGGTAACGTGTCGTTTGCCGCAGGCTCCAGCGAACTGAACAAGGATGCCGAGGGTGCCCTGAACACCTTGGCCAAGGCATTGAAAGAGCGCCCTGCCCTGCGCCTTGAGATTGAAGGCACGGCAGCCGCCAGCAGCGATGGCCCGTTTATCGCCGCAGATCGCCTGGAGCGTGAGTACCAGTACAACTACTACAAAATCCTCCAGCGTCGCGGCGACAAAGTGCCAGCCCAGGCTTCCTTGCTGGTTGTGCCGGAGAAGGAAAAAGCGCCCTTGCTCGAAGGCATCTACCGCACCCGTCTCAAGCAACAACCGCCGGCTGAGTGGAAAGACCTGAGCAGCGATGATCGCACCGCGAAGCTGCGTGATGGTTTGATCAAGTTCTGGGGCGCCAGTGATGTACTGCTGCGCCAACTGGGGCAGGACCGTGCCAGCACTATCAAGGACTACCTGGTGGACAAAGGCCAGTTGGAAGATGACCGCGTGTACTTCATAGATGCAAGCCTGGGGCAGGCGGAGAAAGATGGTCGGGTGGTAACGCCGATGCATCTGGATGCTGAGTAACATTCAACTAAAACAGATCTAAATGTGGGAGCGGGCTTGCTCGCGAATGCGGTATATCAGGCACATTTTCCAGTGACTGACACACCGCATTCGCGAGCAAGCCTGCTCCCACAGTTTTATTTCCACCGGCCATACAAATGTATTCCAGGCCTGAATAGAACAGGCCCCGACACAAGTGCCGGGGCCTGTAATGACCACATCCGTGTGGTCGGTCGCATGAACTCCAGAGGTGCATCGGGTGGATATCTAACTCACCCTAAGCCGCCGCCGTCTAGCTCAGACGATGCTTGTAGCGTTACTGAACGGTCAGACCATCAGCCGATACAGATTTAACGCCTTTGATTTTCTTGGTGATCGCAACTGCAGTGTCTTTCTGAGCCTGGGTCACAGCAGCAGTCGACGACAGCGACACTACACCGTGGTTGGTTTCGACTTTGATGTCGGTACCAGGAATACCTTTCTCGGTGACCAGATCGGATTTCACTTTAGTGGTGATCCAGGTGTCCGAAGTACTGGTCTTGGCTTTGTCGACGTTGTCGGCTTTAACCGCGCCGCCAGCCAGCAGGCCGTCAGCGGAAACAGCGGTAACACCTTTGATTTTCTTGGTGATCGCTACAGCAGTGGCTTTCTGCGAGTCAGAGATAGCGACTGTGGAGGACAGGGAAACCACGCCTTTGTTGGTTTCAACCTTGATGTCCGAACCAGGAATGCCTTTCTCGGTCAGCAGATCAGCTTTTACTTTGGTGGTGATCCAAGTGTCCGAAGTGGACTCTTTAGCCTTGGTCATTTCACCGGCCGCCAGGGTCATTGGGGCTTGGGAAGTCTGAGCAAAGGCTACGTTAGCACCCATGGCCAGAGTCAGAGCGGTAGCAGTAGCGAGAGCGAACTTCTTCATACGAGTAACTCCTGTTTTATTAAAAGTCTGCAGTGCGTAAACCTTGATACTGCAGCGTTAACAGGGTTATTGCAGGCAGTGTGCCAAGTCGCCAATCCGAATTAAATCCTTTATAAACAATAACTTATGAAAATAGGTAATTTTCGAAATCGTGCATCTTGCATGAAGTCGATCGTGCCTGCATGCAAGTTGCGGTTTTTGGGATTTACTAAGCGACTGATTTCCCGGCACTTTCCCACGGGCATAGAGTAGGAGGCGGATTCACATCCGCCGTCCTCTCACACCACCGTACGTACGGTTCCGTATACGGCGGTTCAGGTTATGCGGTTAAGCCGGTTTATCGTATCCAGTATTGAGACCAGTCCG